>JAYTXW010000176.1:0-7629 GCA_043742745.1 Sphingomonadaceae bacterium | reverse complement strand
ACCAGTCGTGGCGCGGGCTTAGGTCCGGTTATGGCGCATCGTCGAATTCTCCTAGCCCGGGACGGCAGAAGGTAACCCTAACTTTCCGCCGCGCGGCCGTCGCATTACAAATGCTGTTAGAATTGCCGATCAGGATCTCGCAGGCTGGTCGCGGCGATCGCGACCGATGTCGGTCGGCGGCGCGATCCTCTGCGTACACGCCGCGGCGAGCGTCCGCGCGGGACCCCTCCGCCTCGCCGCATCGAGCCCTCAAGCGACTCGTCGGATCGTCTCGTCGAGCGTCGCCACCGTCACCCCGCCCATCGTGACGACCATGGTGTTGTGCGCGCTTTGCCCGTCGTGGGCGAGGTCGAGCGTCTGGCTGGCGTGGAGGCCGCTCTTCATCGCGAAGCTGAGTTGCAGGCGATTGCCGGTAGCGTGACCGACGACCGGGCCGACCGCGTCGCTCAGTGTTCCCGCGAATGTGTCAGCGGCGACGGCATGGACCCGCCACTGGCGCGTAGTTGGCGGCTTGCGCCCCGCGATCACCGTCTGCTCGACGACGAGGTCGCCGTCGGGGTCGATATGGCCACGACCGTGGACGATGACCGTCTCCGGCTTCCGAAACGCGACGCGGAGCGTGCCGACGCCCTCGGTCGGCCCGGCGAAGAACGCCTCGGCGACGAAGCGCGGGGTTGGGGCGACGGCGACGCGCGGTGGGACCGCCATACACCCGGACTGTGCGAGGAGCAGAGCGGCAGCGACGTAGGGCTGTCCTACACGCTGTCTTGCTGATAAAGTACAAATAATGATCACGTTCGACCTCTTTTTCATCGTCCCATTATCGCAAATCGGCCGGGGCGAGAGAAAATGAATTTTTGTCGCGGGCGTGACGTTAGTATGACCTTATCGTCTCCGGTTTATAATTCACACAATACTGCGCGATAATTGACCTGTTCGGTTCATATCATCGGTGGTGGCCTCGCGGGGAGCGAGGCGGCATGGCAGTGCGCACGTGCCGAGGTGCCCGTCGTCCTTCACGAGATGCGGGGTCCCCACCGCACCCACGCGCACCACACCGACGCACTCGCCGAGCTGGTGTGTTCGAACAGCTTCCGCTCCGACGATGCCGAGAACAATGCCGTCGGGTTGATCCACGCCGAGATGCGGACCCTTGGGTCACTCATCCTGCGTGAAGCCGATGCCGCGCGCGTCCCCGCCGGGTCGGCACTCGCGGTCGACCGCGACGCCTTTGCCGCCGGGGTGACGGCGGCAATCGACGCCGAGCCGCTGATAGAGGTCCGCCGCGAGATGGTCGCTGCGCCGCCACTCGAATGGACCAACGTCATCATCGCCACCGGGCCGCTTACCGCCGGGCCCCTCGCCGAATGGATCGCGGCGCGCACCGGTGAGGACGCGCTTGCCTTCTTCGACGCCATCGCCCCGATCGTCCATTTCGAGTCGATCGACATGACCACGGCGTGGTTCCAGTCGCGCTGGGACAAGGGCGACAGCAAGGATTACATCAACTGCCCACTCGACAAGGCGCAGTATGAGGCGTTCGTCGATGCGATGCTTGGCGGTGAGAAAACCGAGTATAAGCAATGGGAAGGCACGCCGTACTTCGACGGGTGTATGCCGATCGAGGTCATGGCCGAGCGCGGCCGCGACACCCCGCGTTTCGGGCCGATGAAGCCGGTCGGGCTGACCAACCCGGCGACCGGCAAGCGCGCATGGGCGGTGGTGCAGCTGCGGCAGGACAATGCGCTCGGCACGCTGTGGAACATCGTCGGCTTCCAAACCAAGCTCAAACACGCCGAGCAGGTTCGTGTATTCCGGACCATCCCCGGCCTTGAAGGGGCCGAGTTTGCGCGGCTCGGCGGCCTCCACCGCAACACCTTCATCAAGTCGCCGGTGCTGCTCGACGAGCAACTCAGGCTCCGCGTCGAGCCGAGGCTTCGCTTTGCCGGGCAGATCACCGGATGCGAGGGTTATGTCGAAAGCGCCGCCGTCGGGCTGATCGCCGGACGGATGGCGGCGAGCGAGGCGCGAGGGGACACCCTCCCCCCGCCCCCTTTGACGACGGCGATCGGCGCGCTGCTGGGGCACATCACCGGCGGCGCGGCGGCTGATCTGTTCCAGCCGATGAACATCAACTTCGGCTTGTTCCCGCCGCTCGATCCCCCGATCCACAAGAGCGTGCGCAAGCCGGCGATGGCGGCGCGGGCGCGGGCAGATTTGGCCGAGTGGGTTGCTACTGCGCCTCCGGCTCGTCCGCTGCCGGCGGCGGCACCGTGCGCGCTCCCGGCGGGCACACCGCCTTCGTCCGGGGTTTACGCTTGACCGCTGTCGTCGCGAACTCGGCGGCGGTGAGCTTGCCGTCGCGGCTGACGTCGGCCGCATCGAACTTGGCGATGGCTTTGATTGAGTACTCGTCGAAGCTCAGCTTGCCGTCATGATCAGTGTCGAGTTTGGCGAACGCCTTGCGACGGTTGGCGAGATATTCGTCGCGGGTGATCGCCCCGTTCTTGTCCTTGTCGTAGCGGTTGAAGCGTTTCGCCTCACGGTCGAGCGGGGTGACGTCGCTGACGGGAGCGAGCAGCGGAGCGTCGGACGGCGGTTCAGCCACCGCAGCTGCTTCAACCGGCGAACGAAAGGCCAGCCACTTGGCAGGGGGGGTCGACCGCCACAGCAACGCCGCCAGCCCCACGAGGACGACGGCAACCGTCGCCGCCAGCCACTTCGGAACAATCATTGCGCTTCCCCCTTATCCGACGGTAGCGCAGCCGAGTGCTGTCAGTTCTTAACGGGTTAACGCCCGGTGGCGACCCGCCACGCCAGTCGTGCCTGCCGTCCAGCGCTGCCGGGGAGACCGAGAGGACGGTCACCAAGCGCCCGCGCGACGTCGGCGACGGCGAAGTCGGCAAGCGCTGCGAGTGGTCGCAGCGCCGGAACGAGCCGCGCGGGGAACGCCGCCGCAGCGATCCGCCGAGCATCGTCCGGATCGACCGGGGGGGCTTTGACGCCGGGCCGGACGAGTTGCCCCAGCGCCCACACACGCCCGAGGGCTTGAGCGGAGGATTGCGCCACGCCGAGCGCAGTCGCGCACGCCCCGAACAGCGTCCCGCCGCGCCGGTCGAGGTGGCTATCGAGCGTTACCCCGACCAGCCGCTCCTCGAGCAGCAGCGACAGGAAACCGTCCTCAAGTGGTTCGAGCGCTTGCCCGCGGACGCCGAGCGGGAGCGCATACGCCGCCAGCGCCGCGAGCGTCGGCTGTGCGGGGGGCGGCGCGGTATCGAGCCGGGTCAGCGCCTCACGCCACCACGCCAGCCGGATCTCGCCGAGCATCGCCTCGGTTGTGGTCGCCACCACCGCCGCCAGCTCAAGGTCGAGTGCGTGGAGGGCGAACAGCGCCGGTCGGACGGCAGCAGGCGAATATAGCGTCGCGAGATAGCGGTCACGGTCGCGCGCGCGGACCATGGCAGCGGGGCCGGTCGCATCATCGGGGTCGATGGTATCGGGCATCGTCCTCCTCTACGCTCCGCGAAATGGTCGCTAAGGCGATGACATGGCGCGGGTGATCCTGTTCAACAAGCCGTATGGCGTCCTGCCGCAGTTCACCGATCGCGGATCAACGTCGCCGCGCCCGACCCTGTCGGCGTACATCGATGTCCCCGGCGTCTACCCGGCGGGGCGGCTCGACCGTGACAGCGAGGGGTTACTCGTCCTGACCGACGACGGCGCCTTGCAAGCACGGATCGCCGACCCGCGCTTCAAACTGGCGAAGACATACCTCGTCCATGTCGAGGGCGATGTCGCCGACGCGAGCCTCGTCGCCCTCCGCTCCGGCGTCGACCTCAATGACGGGCGGACGCTTCCGGCGCTGGCCGAACGCGTCCCCGCCCCCGACCTGTGGCCGCGCGATCCGCCGGTCCGCTTCCGCACGACGGTTCCCGACTGCTGGCTCAGCCTAACCCTCCGGGAGGGCCGCAACCGCCAGGTCCGGCGAATGACGGCGGCGGTGGGCCACCCGACGCTGCGGCTGGTGCGATGGAGTGTCGGGGGCTGGACGGTCGCGGGATTGGCTCCAGGCACATGGCACGACACCGTGCTGTGACCCCTCGCTCAGTCGCTGAACGCCACGCCCCCCGCGGCGATCAGCGTTGATACCAGCGCGTGGACACGGGGCAAACCGACCCACGGATCGAGGCCAACGCACCTGGCGGCGCATACAGCCTCGGCAAATACCGCGACATCGCCAGAGCAGTCGTAGCTCGCGCCGTCGACGAACAGGACGATATCGCCAGGGCGGCGCCGGATGAAGCTGAACCGGCTCGCCGGATTGCGGCTGAGGAACCGGCCAACAAGCGCGGGGAGAGGTGCCACATCGCCGACGACATGGTCGGTGTCGGCGGGAGCTGTCGTGTACGCACCAAACCAGCGGGCGAAGGCGGCGCGGTCGCTCAGCCGGTCGACGACGAGGTCGTGGAGGCGGGCGATCGCGGCGGCGCTGATCTCGCCCGGGTTGGCGGGCACGATGAGATCGGGGTCGGTGTAGCGGTCATCGTCGTCGAGGGTCGCGAGGAGGTGGTCGCAATAGTGCGCGACGAGTTCGCTGCGCGCCGGCCCCCGGAACCCGACCGAATAGGTCATGCAATCACCGCCGACAGCGACCCCCTCATGGGCGATACCGGGGGGCAGGTAGAGCATGTCGCCGGGGTCAAGGACCCACTAGTCGGTGGCGACAAAGTCGGCGATCAAGTTGAGGTGGTCACGCGGCACCCGCGCCGTCGCGCTATTGCACGCCCCGCCGATGCGCCAGCGCCGTCGCCCCAGCCCCTGGATGAGAAACACGTCGTAGCGGTCAAAATGCGCCCCGACGCCGCCGCCGTCGGACGCATAGCTGACCATGACGTCGTCGATCCGCCAATTGGGTACAAAAGCAAATGCTGGCAGCAGCGCAGCGACGTCGGGGACGACGTGGTCGACCGCATCGACGAGCAGCGTCCACGGCTTCACCCCGAGCTTGGCGAAGCGCTTAGGCTTGAACGGCCCGTGGCCGACCTTGGGCTTTCGCTTCCCCTGCTCGACAATCCGCGCCGATACGCCGTCCTCGCACGCCAGCCCCGCCAGTTCGTCCGGCGCGAGCGGATTGACCCACGCGGCCCACGGATTGCGGATCACGCGCGGCCGTTTCTGCCAGTCGTCACGCAGAAAGGCGGCGGCATCGAAGCCGACGAGGTTCATTGGCTACAGCCCCTCCCCCGCCTAGCGCGTCAGCTTACTTAGCGCGCGCATCAGCGCGTCAGACGCTTGTACGTCAGCTTCGTCGGACGGTCGGCGGCGTCGCCCATGCGGGCGTGTTTGTCGGCCTCGTACGCTTCGAAGTTGCCCTCGAACCATTCGACGTGGCTGTCGCCCTCGAACGCGAGGATGTGCGTCGCCAGCCGGTCGAGGAAGAAACGGTCGTGGCTGATGACCACCGCGCACCCGGCGAAGCTCTCAAGGGCCTCCTCGAGCGCGCGCAGAGTCTCGACGTCGAGGTCGTTGGTCGGCTCGTCGAGCAACAGGACGTTGCCGCCCTGCACCAGCATTTTCGCCATGTGGACGCGGTTGCGCTCGCCGCCCGAAAGCTGCCCGACCTTCTTCTGCTGGTCGGCCCCTTTGAAATTGAAGCTGCCGACATAGGCACGGGTCAGCACCTCGTTCTTGCCGAAGTAGAATTTCTCGGCGCCCCCGGACACTTCCTCCCAGACGTTGTGGCCGGCATCGAGCGCGTCGCGCGACTGATCGACGTAGCCGAGCTTGACCGTGTCGCCGATGCGGATGCTGCCCTCGTCGGGTGCCTCCTGGCCGGTGATCATGCGGAACAGCGTCGTCTTGCCCGCACCGTTCGGGCCGATGACGCCGACGATGCCGCCGGGGGGGAGGCTGAAGCTCAAGTTCTCGATGAGGACGCGGTCGCCGAAACTCTTGGTCAGGTTCTTCGCCTCGATCACCGTGCTGCCGAGGCGCTCAGGGACCTGGATGAGGATCTGCGCGCTGCCGAGACGGCGGTTGGCCTGCTTCTCGACGAGTTCGTCGAACGCCTGAATGCGCGCCTTCGACTTGGTCTGGCGTGCCTTCGGGCTGGAGCGAATCCATTGGAGTTCGTCGCGGATCGCGCGCTCGCGGCTTTCATCCTCGCGGCTTTCCTGCGCCATCCGCTTGACCTTGGCCTCGAGCCACGCCGAGTAATTGCCCTCGAAGGGGATACCCTTGCCGCGGTCGAGTTCGAGCACCCACTTGACGACGTTGTCGAGGAAATAGCGGTCGTGGGTGACGAGGATGACGCATCCCGCGTAATCCTGCAGGTGCTTTTCCAGCCACTGGACGCTCTCGGCGTCGAGGTGGTTAGTCGGTTCGTCAAGCAACAGAATGCCGGGCTTTTCGAGGAGCAGCTTACACAACGCGACCCGGCGCTTCTCGCCGCCTGACAGCTTTTCGACCGACGCCTCGCCCGGCGGGCAGCGCAGCGCGTCCATCGCGATCTCAAGCTGATTGTCGAGCGTCCAGCCGTCGACTGCGTCTATCTTCTCCTGCAGCACGCCCATTTCCTCGAGCAAGGCATCGAAGTCCGTCGTATCGGTCGGCTCGCCCATTTCGGCCGAGATCGCGTTGAACCGCTCGACCATGTCGGCAACGGGCCGCACGCCGTCCATCACGTTCTCGCGGACAGTTTTGTCGGGATCGAGCTGCGGCTCCTGCGCGAGATAGCCGACCCGGACACCTTCGGCGGCCCACGCCTCGCCTTGGAAGTCCTTGTCCTGCCCCGCGATGATCTTCATTAGCGTCGTTTTGCCCGCGCCGTTCGGGCCGATGACGGCGATCTTCGCGCCGGGCAGGAAGCTGAGGTACAGATCCTTGAACACGGGCTTGCCGCCGGGGTAGGCCTTGGTCAGACCCTTCATCACAAAGGCGTATTGGTAACCGGCCATGACGGGTGCGATCTTTCGGATCAGATGTTGGCAATTGGAGCGGCGTGTAGCGCACCGGCAGGGCGGACGGCAACGCGCGATTCCTGGTCGGTGCCCCATCCCCGTCGCTACGGTGAAGCTGATCACGGGTAGTTGACGGAACTGAGTGGATCACCGCCGGTTAACACAATCGAAGTCTGACGGCGTAATCCCTCAGACATTTGGTATGTTAATGAGTCAGATGGTGCCGATTACGCAATTCAGTCCAGCCGATCGGAATGATTTTGGAGATTTGCGCGGCCTCCTTGCGCTGATCGACGAGGAAGTTGTTCCATTCGATGACGGCTTGCACCGCTTGCTAAAAGCGATGACGGCTCAACCTTGTCGTCGCGACATCCGCCGCTAGCACTATTGCAGCGTCCTCGCCGCGGGTGCGCCGTGCATGGCAGCAAGCTTATAACGAAGGGTCCGCTCGCTGATACCAAGACGCTCGGCCGCGACGCGCCGTCGCCCGTCGCACGCGGTCAGCGTCGACTGGATCGTCGCTGCTTCGTGCGCGCGGACCGTCCGTCCAAGCGAGCCGGCGGGCGCCGTTGGCACGTCGAACACGATGTCTTCGGCAGTGATATTTTCCCCATCCGCAAGGATACCTGCCCGCGCGATCACATTCCCAAGCTCGCGGACATTGCCCGGC
>JAYTXW010000175.1:0-10860 GCA_043742745.1 Sphingomonadaceae bacterium | reverse complement strand
AATGGCCACCCGATGAGCCGCATCGACGAACTCATGCCATGGGCGTACCCGAAAAAGTCAAGCTGAGGCGCGCAACGGGAACCAGCCACCGCTTACGTTTCACTAGCGGTTTTATCGTTGACGCTGGCGCCGGTGGCGGCTGCACCGGTCCTCACCGTCGCCGACACCAATAGCGGCAACACGTGGACGGCCCCGGCGGCGTGCCTCGGCGGCACTGGTGTGACGGTGAGCATCGCCTGCGCACCGGCGATTACCGCCCTCAGCGGACCCCCGTCAGGCTATAAACTGTCCCGCGCTAACGGCGCGACCGCGGCCAATTCGGTTGGCTCGGCTTCGGCGTTCGACAATGGTGTCCTGACCGCGCGGGTCGAGCGCGTCGGCGTGGGCACTGCCATCGCACGGTCGCAGTTCGTCCAGACGTACACGTACGTTGGGCCGTCGAACACACCCTATGTCGTACCGTTCACGATCACCCGGTTGACGCTCACGACCAATTCTGCTGCCCCTGGCGACGTGGAGCAAGCCCGTCTGCTTGTCGGCATCGACGTCACTTCCGGCGCGACAACGACCGCAGTTGCGACCCTCGACTGGCTGGGTCAGAGCGATTCGGCTTCGGCATTTACCCTCACGCCCGCGCCGACGCCGGTCCTTGGCGTCTCGCTTGCGCCGGGATTTTTGGCGCCGCCGACCATCATTCCAAACACCGGCACCGTCATATTCGGTGTCGGCGGCGTCATGCTGGTCGACCTTGGTACGTTCACCACCGGACAGATATTCACCCTCGATTACCGGATGGCGTGCCGCGTCTCCGGGACCGCGGCAGGGAGCAGCTATTGTTCGGTCGGTGATCCGTTTACTATTCCCTCGGGACCCGGTTTCGATCTGCTCGGCCTTGCCACGCCATTCCCTGAACCGACCACGTGGAGCCTGCTCATCGTTGGTTTCGCCGCGCTGGGGGTTGCCGTGCGTCGCCGCACGATGCGCGCTGCGTGATCTTGCTGTCCGCCGTGCGGGGCCGCTCACCACGACCCCGCAGACGATCGGATCGTCGGGTTCAACCGTAGCGGCGCAGCAGCCCCGCCAGCTTGCCCTGCACACGGACGCGCGACGGTAGATAGCGCTGCGTCGAATACATCGCGTTCGCGGGTTCGAGTTCGACCATGCCCTTGGCGTGCTTCAGATACTTCAACGTCGCGTCGCTGCCGTCGACGAGCGCGACGACGATGTCGCCGTCGCGGGCGGTGTCGCAGCGCCGGATGAGCGCGTAATCGCCGTCGAGAATGCCGGCGTCGACCATCGAATCCCCCGACACTTCGAGCGCATAATGATCGCCGGGGCCGAGCAGCGCGGCGGGAACGGTCAGCTCGCGACTGTCTTCGAACGTCATGATTGGCTGACCAGCGGCGATCTTGCCGTGGAGCGCGAGGATGACCGTGTCGTTGGCGGCCTCGGCGACGGGGGCGCGGCGGCGGAAGTCGGCGTGGATGACATCGCCGCGCGGGGCGGCAGGCGCACCCTGGCTGACGGCGCGCTGGACGACTTCGGGCATCCGCAGAATCTCGAGCGCGCGGGCACGGTTGGGCAGGCGGCGGATGAAGGCGCGTTCCTCGAGCGCGTTGATCAGCCGGTGAACCCCCGACTTCGACTTGAGCGCGAGGGCATCCTTCATTTCCTCGAACGACGGCGAAACGCCGCTTTCGTTGAGGCGACTATTGATGAAAGTCAGCAGGTCGTGTTGCTTGCGCGTCAACATCGGCGTTCTCCCAAAGAACCAATGAAGAACGATTAGGCAACACTAGATATGGTGTCAAGCGCGATACACGCCACCAGCGACCCTGCCGCCAAAATGGACGCATTTGCCTCGCGGACGATCAGGATTGTGCTGTCGGCGAGGACGTGGAGCATCGCGCTGTCCTGCTGAGCGAACGGGCGGAGGCTGCCGTCGACAAAGCGTGCGCGAGCATAATCGCGGCGCGGGCCGTTGGCGGGCAGATCGACGCCGACCGGGAGCATTGAGATCGCTGGCAGCGGCGTCGGGTCGCCGCTTAGTGCCTTGAGCAACGGTACGATGAACAGTGTCGCGCAGACGAACGCCGACACCGGGTTGCCGGGAAGGCCGATGATCCGCGTGCCGCCGAGGGTGCCGCTTAGCATCGGCTTGCCCGGGCGCAGCGCGATCTTCCAGAAATCGATGGTCGCGCCGAGTGCGGTCAGTACGGGCACGACAAGGTCGTGGTCGCCGACCGAGGCGCCGCCGACGGTGATGAGAACGTCGACATCGTGGGTGCGGATCGCGGCGGTGAGCGCGTCGATTGTGTCGGGCACGATCCCGCCGTCGATAACCTCGGCATAGGGGCCGAGCAGCGCTGCGAGCATGACCCCGTTCGCGTTGACGATGGCGTCGGGTCCCGGCGTCGCCCCCGGTGGCACCAGTTCGTCGCCGGTGGCGAGGACGGCGACGCGCGGACGGCGGCGGACGGGCAGGGTAGCGTGGCCGCCTGCGGCTGCGACGCCGATCCGGGCGGGCGTCACCCGGTCGCCGCTGCACGCGATGACCGTGCCGGCGGTGAAATCGAGTCCGGCGGGGCGAACGTGGGCACCAGCGGATGGCGGGCCGTCGCCGGTGAGGGTCAGGATGTCGTCGCCCGCAGTATTTTTGGCACGCGCGACGTCCTCCTGGACAACGATAGTGTCGGCCCCGACGGGGAGCGGTGCGCCGGTCAGGATGCGGACGGCGTCGCCGGGACCGACGCGCCCGGCGAAGCGGCGACCGGCGGCGCTCTCGCCGATGACCTGCCACGGACCCGGCAGATCGGCGTGGCGAATGGCATAGCCGTCCATGGCCGACGCCGCGAACGGTGGCTGGGTCAGCATGGCGACAACGTCGTGCGCCAGAATGCGCCCGAGCGCGGCAGCAAAGGGTGCGTCCTCGGCGGGCAGGGCGACGACATCAACCAGAAGGCGCGCCTGGGCGTCGTCGACACTGATGAGCGCGGAGGCGGTCGGCGGGGTCACGCGCCCGCTGCCGGACCGTCGTCGCGGACCCAGTCGCCCGATCGTCCGCCCGCCTTGGCAAGCAATCGAACGCCGCCGATCGTCATCGCGCGGTCCATGCTTTTGGCCATGTCGTAGACCGTCAGCAGCGCGACCGAGACGGCGGTCAGCGCCTCCATCTCGACGCCCGTGGTGTGCGTCGAGCGAACGGTCGCGGTGGCGCGGATGCCAGTAGCCTCGATTGCAAGGTCGACGTCGACGCCGCTGATCGGCAACGGGTGGCACAGCGGGATGAGGTCAGCGGTGCGTTTCGCCGCCATGATCCCGGCGACGCGCGCAACCGCGATGACGTCACCCTTGGCGGCGCTCCCGGCACGGATCGCGGCGAGGGCCGGGGCGGCGATCGTGATGAAACCTTCGGCGGTAGCGGTGCGCGCGGTCGTCGCCTTGGCCGAAACGTCGACCATCCGCGCCTCGCCAACGGCATTGAGGTGGGTGAGGGTCATGCCGCGGCCGGGGCCGAAAGCAGCGCGCGCGTCGCCGCCTCGACGTCGGGCTGCCGCATCAGGCTTTCGCCGACGAGGAAACACCGGACGCCGTGGGCCGCCATCGCGGCGAGGTCGGCGGGGCCGGTCATCCCGCTTTCGGCGACGAAGGTGCACCCGGCGGGGGCGCGCGCGATAAGGTCGTACGTCCGCGCAAAATCGACCGAGAAGTCGCGTAAGTTCCGGTTGTTGACCCCGATCAGCCGCGACTTGAGCCGCAGCGCGCGGTCGAGCTCGGCGGCGTCGTGGACCTCCACGAGAACGTCCATCCCGCGGTCGATCGCTGCCGCCTCGATCTCGGCCGCCGCGCCGTCGTCGAGCGCGGCCATGATGACGAGGACTGCATCGGCTCCCAGCGCGCGCGCCTCGGCGACCTGCCACGCCCTAAGCATGAAATCCTTGCGCAGCACGGGCAGGGCACACGCGGCGCGTGCAGCGATCAGATAGTCGTCATGCCCTTGAAAGTACGGCGCGTCGGTCAGCACCGACAGGCACGCCGCCCCCCCGGCCTGATACGCGCGGGCGTGGGCAGCAGGGTCGAAGTCGGCGCGGATCACCCCTTTCGACGGCGATGTCTTCTTGATCTCGGCGATCAAGCCGAAGCCTGGCGCTGCGTCAAGCGCGGCACGAAACCCACGCGGTGGCGTCTGCAGCGCGGCAGCGCGGTCGAGGTCGGAGATGGTACGAACTGCCATCCGCCGGACGACTTCGGCGCGGGTGGTGGCACAGATGCGGGTGAGAAGGTCGGTCATGGGTGCCGGTGTAACGCGCGGGCGGCTGTGAGGAAACCTCAGGTCGCGATCCACGCCGAGAGCAGTCGCGCCGCGCGGCCGGAGTCGATCGCCGCCGCGGTCGCTGCCACCCCGTCGTGCCAGTCCGTTGCCACCCCCGCGACCCGCAGCGCGGCGGCGGCGTTGAACAGGACGGCGTCGCGATACGCTCCTGCCTCGCCCGCGAGGAGGCGCGTCAGGGCGGCGGCGTTGAACGCCGCGCTGCCGCCGTGCAGGGCGCTGAGCGGATGGTGAGGCAGTCCAGCATCGTCAGGCGTGACGCGGGTGGTGCCGCCGCCGCCGCCCGGCGCGGATGCGCCCGCGACCCATAGCAACGTGCTTGGTCCGTCGATCGACAGTTCGTCCAGAGGCTCGTCGCCCGCTACCAGCAAGGTCGCCTCGGTACCCAGAATTGCGATCGCCCCGGCGAACACGCCGAGGAAGCCGGGACGCGCGACTCCGATCAGTTGGCGGGTAACGCGCGCCGGGTTCGCTGCGGGGCCGGTCAGGTTGAGGATCGTCCGTCGCCCGATCGCGCGGCGGACGGCGGCGAGCTTCGCCAGCGCCGGGTGGTGCCGCTGCGCGAACAGAAACGCGATGCCGAGGCGGCCAAGCGTCTCCTCGGCGGCGTCGGAGGCGCGCGTCAGGTCAAGGCCGAGCGCTTCGAGCGTGTCGGCGGCGCCGGCTTGGCTCGACGCGGCGCGGTTGCCGTGCTTGGCGACCGGCACGCCGCACGCCGCGACGACGATGGCGACAGCGGTCGAGACGTTCAGCGAGTGACTGCCGTCACCGCCGGTCCCGCAGACGTCGATCGCGCCGACGGGTGCGGAAACGGCGATCATCCGGTCGCGCATCGCCTGCGCACACGCGGCGATCTCGACGCTCGTCTCGTCGCGCTCGGCCATGTCGGTGAGGAAGCGGGCGGCGTCAGTGTCGCTGGCTGCGCCGTCGAGCAGGGCGGCGAAGGCGTGCGCCGCCGTGTCGCCGTCAAGCGCGGCGCGGCTGTCGGGGAGGGTCATGCGGCGACGGTCAGCAGCGGGGTATGGGCGACCCTGGCAATCGTCAGAAAGTTGGCGAGCAACGCATGACCGTGCTCGCTGGCGATGCTTTCGGGGTGGAACTGGACGCCGTGGATGGGCAGCGTGACGTGGCGAAGTCCCATGACAACGTCGCGGGTGCGGGCGTTCACGGCGAGTACGTCGGGAACAGTGTCGGCGGCGACGATCAGGCTGTGGTAGCGCGTTGCGACGAACGGTGACGGCAACCCGGCGAATACGCCCGACCCGTCATGGTCGATCGACGACGTCTTGCCGTGCATCAGCGCGCCGCGCACGACGGCACCGCCGAATACCTCGGCGATCGCCTGATGGCCGAGGCAGACGCCGAGCAGTGGGACGGTCGCGTCGGCGGCTCCGGCGATGACATCGCGGCAGATTCCGGCATCGGCGGGAGTGCCGGGGCCGGGCGACAACAGGATCGCTTCGGGCGCAAGCGCGAGCGCGGCGGTGGCACTGAGCGCGTCGTTCCGCACCACCTCGACCGCCGCCCTCAACTGCTGGAGGTAGTGGACGAGATTATATGTGAAGCTGTCGTAATTATCGATGACGAGGATCATGGCGGCGCTGTTACCGCGCGACGCGGCGGAAGGCGAGGCTGGCGGCGTTGAGTTTATCGAGCCGAGCTCGGCCCTCGGCTTCGATTGCCTCGAGCGCCACAATCGCCGCCGTCAGCCTATCGAGGGGCAAGGTCGCCCATGCCGGGCGAGCAGCGACGGTGTTCCATTTTGCGCCGACCGCCGTGTCATAGGCAATCCGAAGGAAACAATGGTCGTTGCGGATCGGCCAGCGTTCGGCGGCCGCCCGAGCGACAAGGCGCGCAACGACGTCGGTGAGAGCAGCGCGGAGAGTGAGACGGTCGAAGGCCATCGTTCAGCATTGGCCGGGTCGTGAGCTTGATGGAAGGGCTGGCGATGTCACGCATCGCGCAGTAGCGTCGGCGCAACTTGGAGGGGACGTCTTATGATCGTGAAAGCAGTTGCGGCGATTATTGCCACGCTGACGACGGCAGTCGCCACGGCGCAGCCAGTTGCTGCCGCCCCGCCAGCCAACGACTATCACCTCGCCACGAACTGGCTGTGCCTGCCGGGGCGCGCCGATGCGTGTCGGACCGATCAGGCGGCGACGGCGGTCGCGGTCGACGGGACGACGACACCGGTGCCATGGCAGGCGGCGACTGCACCGAAGATCGACTGTTTCTATGTCTACCCGACCGTCTCGTTCGATCCCGGCCCGAACAGCGACATGGTGCCCGGCCCCGAGGAGACGTCGGTCGTCAACCAACAGCTCAATCGCTTCGCCGCGCAATGCCGCCTGTTCGCGCCGATGTACCGTCAGGTGACGATCACTGCGCTGCGGTCGGTGATGACCGGCGTGCCGATGGCGGGGGTCGACCGCGATCTGCCGTACCGCGACGTGCGCGATGCGTGGCAAACGTATCTTGCCGACCATAATAAGGGGCGCGGTGTCGTCCTGATCGGCCATAGCCAGGGGTCGGGGGTGCTGAAGCGCCTGCTCGCCGAGGAGATCGACGGCAAGCCGGTGCAGGCGCAGCTTGTCACGGCGATCCTCGGCGGCACGAACGTCCTTGTTCCCGCCGGGAAACTGATGGGGGGCGATCTCAAGACGATCCCCCTGTGCACCGCGTCCGGCCAGCGCGGCTGCGTCATCAGCTTTGTCAGTTTCCGCGCCGATGCCCCGCCGCCCGCGAATAGCCGCTTTGGGCGGACGGCGGTCGCGGGGATGAAGGTCGCGTGCGTCAACCCGGCCGCGCTCGGCGGCGGCAGCGGAACCGCCGACGGTTATTTCCCAACGGGTCGGATCGGGCTGACCGAACAGCCGCCGGTCGTGTGGGCGAAGGGCACGACGATCGCGACGCCGTTCGTCACCGTGCCGGGGCTGATCACCGCCGAATGCGTCGACCGCGACGGCGCGCAGTATCTTGCGCTGACGGTCCACGGCGATCCGGCAGGCGCGCGGACATCGACCATCGGCGGTGACGTCGTCGTCGGCGGCACTGTCCTGGCCGACTGGGGCCTCCACCTGATCGATATCAACGCGAGCATCGGCAACCTTGTCGCCGACGTCGCGGCGGCGGGTCGGTGAGAAGCGCCTAGGCGTCGATTGCCGCCGCCTCCACCGCCCGTGCGCTCGCCTGGATGAAGGCGAAGCGGTGTTCGGGGTTGCGGCCCATCAGCCGGTCGACGAGGTCCTTGACGTCGATCCGTGCGTCGGGGTCGGTCGGCATGGTGACGCGGAGCAAGGTGCGCTTGGTCGGGTCCATCGTCGTTTCCTTGAGCTGGCTCGACGCCATCTCGCCGAGGCCCTTGAAGCGCCCGACCTCGACCTTGCGGCCCTTGAAAATCGTCCGCATCAGCTCGACACGGTGGCCCTCGTCGCGGGCATATTCGACCGTGCCACCAGCGGCGAGGCGGTAGAGCGGCGGCTGCGCGAGATATAGCCGTCCGTCGCGGACGAGGCCGGGCATTTCCTGGAAGAAGAACGTCATCAGTAGCGTCGCGATATGCGCGCCGTCGACATCGGCATCGGTCATAATGACGACCTTCTCGTACCGCAGCGCGGCGGGATCGTAGCGGTCGCGGGTGCCGCAGCCGAGCGCCTGGATCAGGTCGCCGACCTCGGTGTTGGCGCCGATCTTGGCGGCGTTGGCGCTCGCGACGTTGAGGATCTTGCCGCGGATCGGCAGCACCGCCTGGGTCGTCCGGTCGCGTGCCTGCTTCGCCGAGCCGCCCGCCGAATCGCCCTCGACGATGAACATCTCGGTGCCGACCGCGCCGTTGCGGGTGCAGTCGGTCAGCTTGCCGGGGAGGCGAACGGTCCGCTTGTTAGTCGCGGTCTTGCGCTTGTCGAGCGCTTCGGCGCGGCGGCGCAGGCGGTCGTCCATCCGTTCGAGCAGCACCCCGAGCAGGCTCCGCGACCGCGCCTCGTTCGCCGCCAGCCAGTGATCGAAATGGTCGCGCACCGCCGCCTCGACGAGCCGCGTCGCTTCGGGGCTGGTCAGCCGGTCCTTGGTCTGGCTTTGGAATTGCGGGTCACGGATGAACAGCGACAGCATCGTCTCGCTGCCGGTGACGACGTCTTCGGGTGCCAGGTCAGCCCCGCGCTTGTTGCCGATCAGCGCGGCGAACCCCTTGACGCCCTTCGTCAGCGCGCCGCGCAACCCCGCCTCATGGGTGCCACCATCGGGGGTCGGGATCGTGTTGCAGTACCAGCTCGCCGCGCCGTCGCCCCACATCGGCCAGGCCACCGCCCATTCGACCGCGCCGCGCCCCTCGGGCAGGTCGGCGCGCCCGGCGAACAGGTCGGCGACGACGCGCTCGCGGTCGCCCAACTGCTCGGTCAGATGGTCGGCGAGGCCACCGGGGAACTGAAACGTCGCCGCTGCTGGCGTATCGTCGGTGATGAGCGCGGGGTCGCATTTCCAGCGGATTTCGACCCCGCCGAACAGATAGGCCTTCGAACGCGCGAGACGGTAGAGCCGCGAGGGGCGAAACGACGCTTCGACGCCGAAAATTTCGTGGTCGGGGACGAAGCTGACCGACGTCCCGCGCCGCCCGCTGACCGGCCCGAGGGGTTCGAGCCCGGATGTGGCGGCCCCGCGCGAGAAGGCTTGGCGGAACAGCGCCTTGCCGCGCGCAACCTCGACGATCAGGTCGCTCGATAGCGCGTTGACGACCGAGACGCCGACGCCGTGCAAGCCCCCGCTCGTCGCATATGCCTTGCCCGAAAACTTGCCGCCCGAATGAAGCGTCGTCAGGATAACCTCGAGCGCCGACTTACCCGGATATTTGGGATGGTCGTCGACCGGGATGCCGCGCCCGTTGTCGACGATCGTCAGTCGGTTGCCGCCGTCGAGTGTCACCTCGATCCGCGTTGCATGGCCCGCGACGGCTTCGTCCATTGCGTTGTCGAGCACTTCGGCGGCGAGATGGTGGAGCGCGCGCTCGTCGACGCCGCCGATGTACATCCCGGGACGGCGGCGGACGGGCTCGAGCCCTTCGAGGACCTCGATATGGCGCGCGTCATAGTCGCCCGGGGCTGTGGTCGCCGAAAACAGGTCACTCATGGGCGGGTTATAGAACGGAGGCGGAACGGGTCAACGCCGCACAAAAAAATGCAGTTAACCGATTTTCTCGCTTGCAAAGATAAATGCTGCAGTGCACAACGGTTTTGCCGAAAGGCGATCCTCCCCAAGGATTTTACTTTAAGGCCGGTGGTTCGCCACCGGCCTTTTTTTATGCGCGCCTTACGCCGCGCACGAATTTCACTCTGCATGGCACGGATGTTGCAGTGCACAAGGTGGCACATCGGCTCGCTGCCGGCACTGGAGCAAGGGGAAGACCATGAATACCGTCATCATCACAGGAATCGCCGCCGTCGCGTTGATCGGCTTCACACCTGCAGGTGCTCAGGAGGCTGCGAAGCCGACCGAAGCCGCCGCCCCAGCCGCCGAGGCTGCGCCCGCCGCACCCGCGCTGCTGCCCGCCCTCGCCGGACCGCTTACCTATTCGGCAACGCCTTTCAGCGTCGACGCCGGACCGCTCGGCAAGATCTACGTCAACGGCGTCGCGACTGGCATCGGGCGTTTTCAGGACCATGTCGTTCCGGGTGATCACAAGTCGTTCGCCGACATCAGCAACGGTCAGGTCATCGTCCAGAAGGTCGACGGCATCTTCCAGTTCTTCGTCCAGGCGGGCATTTATTCGACGCCGTCGCTTGGCGTGCCGTATTTGCGGGCTTCGCGGACAAACGAGTCGACATTTGGGCCGATCCCGCAGGCGTTCATCAAGATCGCGCCAACATCGAACTTTTCCGTTCAGGTTGGCAAATTGCCGACGCTGCAGGGCGCCGAATACACCTTCACCTTCGAAAACTTGAACATCGACCGCGGGCTATTATGGAACCTCGAAAATGCTGTCGCGAAGGGTGTACAGGCGAACTATTCGCATGGCCCGTTCACCTTCTCATTATCGCTCAACGATGGGTATTATTCGTCGAAGTATAGTACAATTACAGGGTTGGTTTCCTATGCGATTGACCCAGCGAACATCATTGCGTTCGTTGGCAGCGGCAATACCAAGACGACGACCAAATCAACCTTCGTGACTGGCGGTGTCCTCAACAACCAGCAGTTATATGACCTGATTTACACGCACACCAAGGGTAAGTGGCTGATCCAGCCTTATATCCAATACACCCATGTCGACGCGCTGCCGTTCTTCGGGACGACCGCGACCGACACGATTGGCGCGGCATTGCTGACGAAATATCAGATCACCCCCGAATTCAGCCTGCCGGCGCGCGTCGAATATATCAGCTCGACGGGCAAGCCGGGCGGGACGGGGGCGAACTTCCTGTACGGCACGGGGAGCGAGGCGTTCTCGCTGACGGTGACACCGACGTACCAGTATAAGATGTTCTTCGCCCGCGCCGAACTGTCGTACGTGAAAGCGAGCCACACGACGGCCGGCGCGG
>JAYTXW010000174.1:0-2989 GCA_043742745.1 Sphingomonadaceae bacterium | reverse complement strand
GCTTCACGCCTTCTCTTTCGTTTCTTGCTGCCGAGGCGTTCGGGCGCGCATTTGCGTCCGGACCTCTTGAACGATCTAAGGACTTTCTATCATGGCGATCGGTACCGTCAAATTTTTCAACGCGGTCAAGGGTTACGGCTTCATTGCTCCCGATGGCGCTTCCAAGGATGTCTTCGTCCACGTTTCGGCAGTCGAGCGTTCGGGCCTGAACGGCCTCAACGAAGGCCAGAAGGTCAGCTTCGACGTCGAGAACGACCGTCAGGGTCGCAGCTCGGCCGTCAACCTCGCGCTGGCTTAAGCCTATATGGCGAAAGAAGAAGCGCTCAAGGTCGAAGGGGTGATCGCCGAGATCCTTCCCGATGGCCGGTTCCGCGTGAAGCTCGAAAATGACCATGAGATCATCGCCTACACGGCCGGCAAGATGCGTAAAAACCGCATCCGTTCGATCGTCGGCGACCGGGTCCATGTCGAGATGACCGCGTACGACCTCGACAAGGGCCGGATTGTCTTCCGTGAGAAGACGGTCAATCCGCCGATGAACCAGCGCCGCTTCTTCCGCCGCTGACCTGCCGCCCCGGGGCCGTGCCCCGGGGCGTTTCTTGCCAAGAAGGGACGAGCCATGACCGACACCGTCGCCGCTCCCGATCTCTCCGCGTCGCTCGACGACCGCACGCTCGATTACCGGACGGTGCCGTTCCGCGAGACCGACTATCGCACCGGCAGCGTCACGCAGCGCGACGTCGACGCGCCAGTGATCAACCGGTTCAGCGACCACGTCCTCGTCCGGCTTCCCGACGGGTCAAGCCTGCGCGTCCAGGAAAAGCGCCGCTAGCGCGTTTTTTGATCGAGCGAAGTCGGCACCGGCCCTCGCCCCCGCTTTCGCGGGAACTCGCGTTGCTCAGGCGGCTACCCCATGAATATCCTGTCGGGCGGGCGGGGCGCGGGCCGGTGCCGACCTAACTGAAAAACGCACTAACTCCGGCGTTGTCGCACCGCGCGGATAACCAGATACGTCAGCAGCCCGACCGGCCCAGCCATGAACGTCAGGAACAGACATACGAGCACGACCGCGTGCGGCACCCGTGCCGCCGGTGCCGTCTCGGCCTCCCACGCGCCGGTAAACAGGTCGAATGCGAGATAATGAACCCAGCCCGCCAGGAAAGCCTCCCGCGTTCGGAGTAGCCCCATGACCTCGTCGAGCGAGTTGAACGCGCGCCAGTCGACCCCCGGCCCGCCGCCTAGCGCGTGGACTAGGACCGCGAAATAGCCACCGCACAGGATCGCCGCGAGCAGTCGCGCGGTGAATACCGCCAACGACCGATGGACTGGGGCAATCGCAAGGACGAGCCACCCGCCCAGCGCGATTGTCGACGCGATCCGGAAGAGAAGATCGAGGGGCACCGTCATCCTTACCCGTCATGCCTACGAAAGCCGGATGACGATGTGCGCGTATTCACGCAGCCAGCCGCTGCTTCGCCGCCGCGCGGATCATGTCACTCGCTTTTTCCGCGATCATGATCGTCGGGGCATTCGTGTTGCCGCTGACGAGTCGCGGCATCACCGACGCATCGACGACGCGCAGGCCGTCGATGCCGCGGACGCGCAGTTCGGGGTCGACAACGGAATGGCGATCGTCAACCCGACCCATCGCGCACGTGCCGACCGGATGATAGATCGTCGTCCCGGCTTGCTGGGCGTATTCGAGCAGCTGTGCGTCGTCGGCCGCCGCCGCACCGGGCATCATCTCGTCGACCAGATACGGCGAAAGCGCCTGCTGGTGGGCCAGCTTGCGCCCCCATTTAATCCCAGCGACGATCGTATCGCGGTCGAGCGGGGTACTGAGATAGTTCGGCCGGATCGACGGCGCGGCGAACGGATCGCTCGACCGGACGTGGATCGTCCCCCGGCTTTCGGGGCGAAGCTGGCAGACGGCAAAGGTCAGGCCGGGCAGTTTCTCGAGCTCCCAGATCTGCTTCGTTGTGAACTTCTCGACATCGACGGTAGCGGGAAGAATGTGAAACTGGACGTCAGGCCCGTCGAGGCCGGGGCGCGTCCGGACATACGCCTGGACGTGCGCCGCCGACATCGTCAGCAGTCCTTTGCGCTGCGTCGCATAGCGCGCCGCCTCGCGCACCAGCCGCCAACCGCGGCTCAGCTCGTTGACCGAGACGCAGTTCTGCAGTCGGTATTGCAGGCTGACGACATAATGATCCTGCAGATTTGTGCCGACGCCGGGGGCAGCGACACGGACATCTATCCCGGCGGCGCGCAGCACCTCGGGGTCGCCGATGCCCGACAGTTCGAGCAGTTGCGGCGAGTTGACCGCGCCGCCACTCAGGATCACCTCGCGCCGTACGGTCGCCGTCGTACTCGCACCGTCCTTGCGGTAGCGTACGCCGGTCGCGCGCCCGTGGTCGATGACCACCTGTTCGGCGTGCGCGCCGGTAACGACGGTCAAATTGGCGCGGGCCAACGCCGGGCGAAGATACGCCATCGCCGCCGACCAGCGACGCCCGTTTTTCACCGTCAACTGAAAGTAGCTGATGCCGTCCTGAGAAGCGCCATTGCAATCGTCGTTGAACGGCAGCCCGGCTTCAACCCCAGCGGCCACCACGGCGTCGCTGACCGGGTGACGTTCGGTAATGTCGGACACGTTCAATGGCCCGTCGGTGCCGTGGAGATCGTCCTTCAGCCGCTCGTTGCTCTCGGCGCGCTTGAAGTACGGCAGGACGTCGCTGTGGCTCCACCCGGTGCATCCGGCCTGCGCCCAATTGTCATAATCCGCCGTCTGCCCGCGCACGTACAATAGGCCATTGATCGACGACGACCCGCCGAGCACCTTGCCGCGCGGCCACACGTGGGGCCGGTTGGCACTCGTCGCGTCGACTTCGGTTTCGTACAGCCAGTTGACCTTGGGGTCTTTGAGCGTCTTGGCATAGCCGACCGGGATATGGATCATCGGCGACGTGTCTTTGCCGCCCGCTTCGAG
>JAYTXW010000173.1:0-5010 GCA_043742745.1 Sphingomonadaceae bacterium | reverse complement strand
ATCACAGCCATCCCGATAAATCCGAGATCGTCTTTGGGGAGGCTCTGCAGCGGCTCCATAAACCCAACGCCATCAGTGTTGTAACCCGCGAGAGCCCCGTCTTCGACGACGACTGTGTTCACCGCTCCGACCGTCGCCGCCAGCGGATCGATCCGATTCAGATGCGCCATCACCGCCACCTTGTGCGGCACGGTGACATTCACTCCGCGCAACCCGAGCGCCTGGAGCGCGCGAACCGCGTCGCCCAGCCGCTCCGGCGCGACCGCAAAGCGCCCGTAATCGCCGTCGATGCCCAGCTTCGTCAGCCAGAAGCGGTGGATCAGCGGCGATTTCGAATGAGCGATCGGCCAGCCGATGACCCCAGCCGACATCATGCCGTCAGCTCCTCGCGCAGCCGGAGATAGTCGAGCACGGCGAACAGCGGCAGGCCGCGAATGGTGAACTGGTCGCCGTCGATCCGGGTGAACAGCTGCGCGCCAAGCCCCTCGATATGATAGCTGCCAACGCAGTGAATGATGCCGGGATCGGCGCGGTCGAGATAGTCGGCGATGAAGGCGTCGGACACGCCACGCATCGTCAGCCGCGCGGTATCGACGGCGCGCCACACCGCGACGCCGCCCTCGGCGACGACCGCCGCCGATACGAGCGTGTGCGTCGTCCCCGCCAGATCGCGCAGCTGCGCCGCCACCCCCTCGCGGCTTCCCGGCTTGGCGAGGAAGCGCCCGTCTTCGGTCACGACGATCGAGTCAGCCCCCAGCACCAATCCGGTGACGCGGCGCGATACTTTGACCGCCTTCACCTCGGCGAGCGCGTCGGCGACCCGCGCCGCGCTCGCTCCCTCCGCCGCCAGACCGGCCGTGATCGCCTCCTCGTCGACGTTCGCCGCGAACGTGGTTAAGGCGACCCCGGCGGCGGTCAGCATTGCGGCGCGCGCCGTGCTCTGGCTGGCAAGAGTGATCATCGCGGGCGGTGCGCGCCGCGTGTCATTTGCCACCTGCGGCGTCGGCGGCACCATCGGTTCGTGCCTGGACGAGGTTGATGATCGCCGCCGCCGTTTCCTCGATCGACCGCCGGGTCACGTCGATGACGGGAACATCGTGATCGGCGAACAGGCGGCGGGCAAAGGCGACCTCGGCAGCGACGGTCGCGGCGTCGACATAATCGGTATCCGGCGCCTGTCCAAGCGTGAGCAGGCGGTTACGGCGGATCGCGATAAGCCGCTCGGGCGAATTCGTCAGCCCGACGACGAGCGGCTTCTTCAGCCGGAACAGCGACGGCGGCGGCGGCGATTGCGGAACGAGCGGTATGTTCGCCGTCTTATACCCCCGGTTGGCGAGGTAGATCGACGTCGGCGTCTTTGAACTGCGCGACACCCCGGCGAGCACGATATCGGCCTCCTCCCAATTCTCGGCCCCCGCGCCGTCGTCGTGGACCATCGTGAAATTGATCGCGTCGACCCGCTGAAAATACGCGGCGTCCATAACGTGCTGCCGTCCCGGGCGCGTCACCGCTGTTGTACCCAAAAAGTCGGCGAGCGCGTTAATGATCGGGTCGAGGACCGACACCGACGGCAGCCCGAGCGCTACGCAGCGATGTTCGAGCCGCGCCCGCACCGCGCCGGTGACAAGCGTATAGAGGACCAGTCCCGGACGCTTGGCGATCTCCTCGACGACCCGGTCGAGATGACCTTCTGAGCGCACCATCGGCCAGAAATGCTTGATCGTGTCGGCCCCCTCGAAGCGCCCGAGTCCTGCTTTTACGATCGATTCGAGCGTCTCCCCGGTCGAGTCGGACACGAGATGGAGGTGCAGCCGCGCCATGACGAAAATATTTCAACTCGTGCCAAGTCTGGGGATAACCCGTGCACCTACGCCTAGCCGCTGGTCCGGCACCCGGCAAGACGGCGAAATCGCGTCACCCATCCCCACACCGTCCACAGGGGGAACAACGTTCGCAGGGGGCTGTGAACTTCGGGGATAAAGTGCCAGACTCGCGCTATGAACCGCGGTTGTCAGCGCCGTGCCCCGACGCTCCCTCGGGACAACACTCCTGTTCGCGTGATTCACCGCGCTACTACTTTTGATTCTAATTAGACTCTCAAGAGTAGAGGTCGGTACCCAATCGCCCGCCGCTGACAGGCGGGGGTTGACGCCGCCCCGGCGACGGGGTTTCGGTACGTCATGCTTGCTCCCCACCTGTTGCCACGATGACCCTTCCGCGCCTCCTGGCCGTTCTCGGTGGTGAACGGCTCGATCCGCCGCCGATGTGGTTGATGCGGCAGGCGGGGCGGTATTTGCCCGAATATCGTGCGCTGCGAGCCGAGAAGGGTGGGTTTCTCGACCTTGTGTACGATAGCGCGGCGGCAACCGAGGTCACGCTTCAGCCGTTGCGGCGGTTTGGTCTCGACGCCGCCATCCTGTTCTCCGACATCCTGATCGTCCCGCACGCGATGGGGATGGACCTCAGCTTTGGCGTCGGCGAGGGGCCCCGCCTCGTCCCGCCGCTGGTCGACGGCGCGTGGGATAAACTTGTTCCCAACCTCGACCGCTTCGCGCCGATTTACGAGACGGTCCGCCGGGTCAAAGCAGCGCTTAGCCCGGAGGTCGCCCTGATCGGCTTTGCCGGCAGCCCATGGACAGTTGCGACGTACATGATCGCCGGCAGCGGCAGTAAGGATCAGGGCGAGGCACGGCGGCTGGCGTATCACGATCCCGCCGCGTTCCAGGCGCTGATCGACCGGATCGTCAACGTCACCGTCGATTATCTGTCGGGGCAGATCGACGCCGGGGCGCAGACCGTCCAGTTGTTCGACAGCTGGGCTGGCAGCCTTGCGCCAAGCGAATTCGAACGCTGGGTCGTCGCCCCGACCGCCGCGATCGTCGGGCGGTTGATGGTCCGCCATCCCGATGTGCCGATCATCGGCTTTCCCAAGGGGGCCGGGGCCAAGCTTGCCGCCTATGCAGCCGAAACGGGGGTTGACGCCGTCGGCCTTGATGAAACGGTCGATCCGGCGTGGGCGGATGCGATGCTGCCGCCGGGGATGCCGGTCCAGGGCAATATCGACCCGCTCGCGCTCTGGGCTGGCGGCGAGGCGTTGCGCGCGAGCGTGACCCGTGTTCGCGCCGCCTTCGACGAGCGCCCCCACATCCTCAACCTCGGTCACGGCATTCTGCAGGACACGCCGATTGCCCATGTCGATGAGCTGCTGGCGTTGGTCCGCGACGGTACCGGGACGCGGTAATGACCGGCTGGCTTGGCGACGCCTATCCATGGGTCAAGGCGCTCCACGTTGTCGCCGTAATTTTTTGGATGGCGGGACTGTTCATGCTCCCGCGCTTTCTCGTCTATCACATGGAAAGTGCAGTTGGATCGGCGGAGGACGCGGCGTGGATCGATCGTGAGGCGCGGCTCAAGCGGATCATCCTGACGCCGGGGCTGATCGCCGTCTGGGTTTTGGGCCTTGCGCTGCTCCTCAATTACGGACCGGCGGGGTGGCTGTATCTCAAGGCCGGGGTCGTGTTCCTGTTGTCAGGCTATCACGGCTGGGCGACGGCGGCGGCGAGCAGGTTTGCACGCGGGGAGCGGCCTTATGCCAATAAGACGCTGCGCCTCCTCAACGAAGTTCCGGCACTTGCCACGATCGTGATCGTTGTGCTCGTTATCGTGAAGCCATTTTAGCAGGAGACGACCATGGCCGAGCAAAAATCGAACAAAGAAGCGCGCAAGCCTAAGGCGAAGAAGGTTAAGACGATCGCCGCCAACCCGTCGACCAAGGGTACAGCGGCAAAGGTCTAAGTCGACTCCGTCATCCCCGCGCAGGCGGGGATGACGACCTTCGACCGGCGGCACTCTTGACCTGTTCTATTCCGCCCCTTACGTCCTAACCCAGCGTCGTCATCCTGGCGGAGCGCTTTCCCCGGCCATTGCCTTTCCCCAAGGCGACAGCGCCAGGTGACATATGCAAAGCCTATCCATGCATCTTAATGACTTGAAGAAAAAAACCCCCGCCGAACTCGTTGCGATGGCCGAGGTGCTCGGGGTCGAAAACGCCTCGACCTTGCGCAAGCAGGACATTCTGTTCGCCATCCTGAAAACCGAGGCCGATAACGGCACGACGATCACCGGGGCCGGCACGATCGAAGTCCTCAACGACGGCTTCGGCTTTCTGCGGTCGCCCGAATCGAATTACCTCGCCGGACCCGACGATATTTACGTTTCGCCAAACCAAGTTCGGAAGTTTGGTGTTCGCACCGGTGACACGCTCGAGGGCGAGGTCCGCGCACCGAAGGACGGCGAACGCTATTTTGCGCTGACCAAGCTGACCGCGATCAATTTCGACGACCCGGACGTCGTCCGTCACCGGACCAACTTCGACAATCTGACCCCGCTGTACCCTGACGAGAAGTTGCGCCTCGACACGATGGACCCGACGATCAAGGACAAGTCGAGCCGTGTCATCGACATCATCGTTCCCCTCGGCAAGGGGCAGCGCTGTTTGATCGTCGCGCCGCCGCGCGTCGGCAAGACGATCATGATGCAAAACATCGCGCGGTCGATCTCGGCGAACCATCCTGAAGTCTATCTGATCGTCCTGCTGATCGACGAACGTCCCGAAGAAGTAACCGATATGCAGCGGACGGTGAAGGGCGAGGTGATCTCCTCGACCTTCGACGAGCCCGCGACAAGGCATGTGCAAGTCGCTGAAATGGTTATCGAAAAAGCCAAGCGCCTCGTCGAGCACAAGCGTGATGTCGTCATCCTGCTCGACAACATCACTCGCCTTGGACGCGCGTACAATACTGTCGTCCCGTCGAGCGGTAAGGTGCTGACCGGCGGTGTCGATGCCAATGCGCTCCAGCGTCCGAAGCGGTTTTTCGGTGCGGCGCGTAACATCGAGGAGGGCGGGTCGCTGACGATCATCTCGACCGCGCTGATCGACACCGGCAGCCGGATGGACGAGGTCATTTTCGAGGAGTTTAAGGGCACCGGCAACGCCGAAATCGTCCTCGA
>JAYTXW010000172.1:0-6300 GCA_043742745.1 Sphingomonadaceae bacterium | reverse complement strand
ATGCAGGCGATGGCGGACTTTGGTGTCGACAGCAGCTTTGTGTCGATGATCGACCTTCGTAAAAGAATTGCCGAGATGAACGCCGAGGAGAAACACCTTCTCAACCAGCGCATTCACGCACAGGACGAGGCGTCATGGCTTCTCAACGTCATATCCGGCGTCGCAGGCGCGCTAATCCTCGTGGTCATGGGCAGCACGTTCTGGGTCGTTCTGCGCTACACTGCCGACCTTAACCGGTCGCAGGATGCGCTTCGGATCCTGAATGTCGGCCTTGAGGAAGGCGTTGCCGAACGGACCGCCGAACTCAGCCGGGCCAACGAGGAGATCCAGCGGTTCGCCTATATCGTCAGCCACGACCTGCGCTCGCCGCTGGTCAACGTCATGGGGTTTACCGCCGAGTTGGAGATGGCGATCGCGCCGCTGGCAACGCTGATCGACCGCGTCGACGCCGAAGCTCCGGCGCTGATGACGCCCGAGGCCCGCGATGCCAAAACCGATATGCCCGAGGCGATCCAGTTCATCCGCACGTCGACCACCAAGATGGACCGGCTGATCAATTCGATTCTGCGCCTGTCGCGCGAAGGGCGGCAGACGCTCGCCCCGGCCCCGATCGACCTCGCCGCGATGCTCGCCGGAATCCGCGATATTTTTGCCCATCGGCTCGGTGAGATCGGGGCAGAGATCGACGTCAGCGGACCGTTTCCAGCGCTGGTCAGCGACCGGCTGGCGCTCGAACAGATCCTGTCGAACCTCATCGAAAATGCGGTCAAGTATCTAAAATCCGGGCGTCCCGGACGGATCGTGGTGATCGCGCGGCCAGAGGGGCGGCGGATCATCATCGACGTTGTCGACAACGGACGTGGCATCGCGCCGGGCGATCACGAGCGGATTTTCGAGTTGTTCCGACGCTCCGGGCCTCAGGACCAGCCGGGCGAGGGCCTCGGGCTGGCGCACGTGCGCGCTTTGGCGTATCGCCTTGGGGGCGTGATTACCTGTAGTTCAAGCCTCGGGGAGGGTGCGACGTTCCGGCTGTCGCTGCCGCCTGTCCTCGATCATCGTTAAGGAGTCGGGCGGTGAGCGAGCACGGCGTCAACATCATCATGATCGAGGACGACGACGGCCATGCCCGGCTGATCGAGAAGAATCTCCGCCGCGCCGGCATCGCCAACGCCATCCACCATTTTATCGATGGAACGACCGCGCTCGAGTATCTATTCGACGATCCCGATGGTCCGGCGCGCAACGGCCCGGCCCTGATCCTGCTCGACCTCAATCTGCCCGATATGAGCGGGATCGATATTCTCAGCAAGATCAAGGCCGACCCGCGCGTGAGAAGCACCCCTGTTGTCGTCCTGACGACGACCGACGACAAAGTCGAAATCCAGCGATGCTATGACATCGGGGCTAACGTCTACATCACCAAGCCGGTCAATTACGAAAGCTTCGCAAAGGCGATTCAGCAGCTTGGCCTGTTTCTGTCGGTCATTCAGGTTCCAGATGTAGCGGAGGCATGAACCGCCCGCGCATCCTGTACATCGACGACGATGACGGGCTTTGCCGCCTGGTCAGCCGGGCGTTAGAACGCCGTGGTTACGACGTCACCATCACGACAAACGGGTCTGAAGGCGTCGCCATCGCCAACGAGCAAGAGTTCGACCTGATCGCCGTCGACCATTATATGCCCGGTTACGACGGGTTGACGACGCTCAAGGCGTTGCGCGCCCTCGAGCGGGTGCCACCGATTGTCTACGTCACCGGGTCGGAGGAAAGCCGGGTTGCAGTTGCCGCGTTGAAGGCCGGCGCGGTCGACTATGTCGTCAAGACCGTTGGCGAGGATTTCTTCGAACTGTTGACGAATGCTTTTCACACCGCGCTCACCGCCGTCGCGTTGCAAAAGCAGAACGACGAGGTCGCCGTCGCGTTGCGCGCGTCGAATGCGCGCCTCGAAGCGTTGCTCCACGAGGTCAACCACCGCGTCGCCAACTCGCTCCAGCTCGTGTCGGCGTTCATCCACATTCAGTCGCGCGCGCTGACCGATCCGGCGGCACAGATGGCGCTGGACGACACCCAGGCGCGGATCACCGCGATCGCGCAGGTCCATAAGCGGCTGTATACGTCGCACGATGTCGAAGGCGTCGCGATGGACGATTATCTTGCCGCCCTCGTCGCCGAGCTTGAGGCGACATGGTCGACCCCGCAGTCGCCGCGTCCGCTCATGCTTAACGCACAGCCGCTCCGGCTAGCGACCGACCGCGCGGTGTCACTCGGCGTCATCGTCAACGAACTGGTTTCGAACGCCTGTAAATATGCCTATCCGGCGGGCGCACGCGGCGAAATCCGCATCGATTTGGCGCGCGACAACGGCCACTTCCTTCTCCGCGTCGAAGACGACGGCAGCGGCATGGTCGCGGCAGCAGCGCCCAAGGGAACCGGCGTCGGCACGAAATTGATCGGCGCGATGGCCGCCAGCCTCGGCGCGACGCTCGCTTACGATACAGACCACGCCGGTGTCCGTGCCACGCTGCGGGCGTCGGTATGAGAGCGCTGGGCCTCGCGCTCGCGCTGATCGCGGTCCCGGTCGGTGCCGCCGACATGACGGCCCCCCTTCCCCCGATCCGCGCGTGGCACGGCGCGAGCGAGGCGCTCGTCGCGAAGGTGAGCGACCCATGGATCACCCCGGCGGAGGCGGCGGGCTTTGTCACCACCCCCGATTATGCCGCGACCCGCGCCTATGTCGACCGGCTGACCAAGGCGTCACCGCTGCTTCGCCAGCGCGTCTTCGGGCATAGCGCGCAGGGTCGCGAGCTGATCGTCGTCACCGCGACTAAGGACGGCGCGGCACTCGATCCGACCAAGCCCCTCGTTCTCGTCCAGGCGGGGATCCACGCGGGCGAGATCGACGGCAAGGACGCCGCGCTGATGCTGCTCCGCGACATCGCGGTGCGGGGAAAGGCCGGTCTGCTCGACCGCGTCAACCTGATGATCGTGCCGATTTTCAACGACGATGGGCATGAGCGCAGCGGCGCGTTCAACCGCCCCAACCAGCGCGGACCCGCAAACCAGGGGTGGCGGACGACAGCGCAGAACCTCAATCTCAATCGCGACTATCTGAAGGCCGACACGCCCGAAATGACGGCGATGCTCGGCCTGATCGTCGCCGCGAACCCCGACCTGTACCTCGACCTCCACGTCACCGACGACATCGATTACCAGTATGACATCACCTTCGGCTTCAACGGCTGGGGCGGTCGCGGTGCGCGGTCGCCGCGGATCGGCTTATGGCTCGATGTCGTCTATCGCCCAGCGGTGTCGGCAGCGCTGACCAAGGCTGGGCATATCCCCGGACGCCTTGTCACCGCGAAGGACGGGCGCGATCCCGACGGCGGCATCGTCGACGACGTCACCCCAGCGCGCTTTTCGAACGGCTACGGCGACCTCCGCCACATGGGTGCGATTCTCGTCGAGAACCATTCGCTCAAGCCCTATCGCCAGCGGGTGCTCGGCACCTATGTCCTCCTCGAAGCGACGCTGGCAGCGGCGGCGGCAACGGGGAGCGATCTGAAGGCCGCCGTCGCCCACGACCGTGCTGCGCGTCCAGCGGCGATCGTCGCCAACTGGAAGCCGTCGCCCGACCCAAGCGACACCGTCGAATTCAAGGGCATCACCCACACCAGCTTCGCCTCTCCGGCAAGCGGGGCCAAGGAAATTCGCTGGCTCGGCACCCCGGTCACCCTGCCCCACCTGACCGTGTTCCACGACGTCCGCGACGGGATCCTCACGCTGCCCACGGCATGGTGGGTCCCCGCGACGCGCCCCGACATCATCGCCAAGCTGCGGCTTCACGGCGTTCGCCTCGAAACCATCGCCGCCCCCCGCCGGGTGACGGTCGAGATGCTCCGTCTCGTCGATCCGGCAATCGCCACTCATGCCAACGAAGGCCATGTCGAACTCGCCATCGGCGGGGTAACGCGCGAACGACGTACCGAGACGTTCCCCGCCGGGTCGGTCCGCGTGGCCGCCGACCAGCCGCTGCGCGACCTCGCCGCGATCATGCTCGAACCCGAAAGCCGCGAATCGCTATTGGCGTGGGGCGAGTTTCCCGAAATCCTCCAGCGCACCGAATATATCGAGGGCTATGCGATGGCCCCACTCGCCGACCGGATGCTGGGCGATCCGGCGACAAAGGCGGCTTTTGACGTATGGCTCGGAGCCCACCCCGCCGCCGATGCCGACGCGCGGCTGGCGTGGTTTTATGCGCGGACGCCGTATTACGACGACCGCTACCTATTGTATCCGATCGGGCGCGAGCTTTAACGCAGGCGCGGCGGCGGCGACGTGTTATGGTGCGCCGCACAATCGTCTCGAAAGCCCGCCATGACCCGCGCCAACCGGCCGCACGCGATGCCCGAGGCGGCAAAACCCAACGGCACCCCGTTCGAATCGGTCGCGCTCCTGCTGCAGGGCGGCGGTGCGCTCGGCTCGTACCAGGCCGGCGTGTATGAGGCATTGCTCGAACAGGGCATCCACCCGACGTGGCTCGCCGGGATTTCGATCGGCGCGATAAACGCCGCGATCATCGCGGGCAACCCCGAAGCGGGCCGCGTCGCGGCGCTGCGCGGGTTCTGGGAATTGGTGAGCAAGGCCGGCGACGGCGGCATTGGCGAATGGTTCGGCAAGATGCTGCCGGGCAACGACGCGCGCGGCTGGGTCAACCAGTTCGCGGCCGGGCAGATCATGTCGGGCGGCGTCCCCGGCTTTTTCGGCTCGCGCTTCGTGCCGCCCTATCTGTCGCTGCCCGGCACCGCCGCCGCGACGAGCTGGTACGACACCGGCGCGCTGCGAACGACGCTCGAACGCTTCGTCGACTTCGACCGAATCAACCACGGCGACACCCGCTTCTCGGTCGGCGCGGTCAATGTCCGGACCGGCAACTTCGCCTATTTCGACAATGCGTTCCACACGATCTGCGCCGAACATATCATGGCGAGCGGCGCGCTGCCCCCCGCCTTCCCCGCCATCGAAATCGACGGCGAGTTTTATTGGGACGGCGGCCTCGTCTCGAACACGCCGCTCGACTGGATCCTGTCGTCGCGGTCGGACCTCGACACGCTCGTCCTTCAGGTCGACCTGTGGTCGGCACGCGGAGCGCTGCCGCAGACGCTCGCCGACGTCGCCGTACGGATCAAAGAGGTGCAGTTTTCCAGCCGGACCCGCGCCGCCACCGACGCCTTCCGCCGGACGCAGGCGCTCAAGGCGGCGTTCGACGAGCTGCACCGCAAGTTGCCCGACGACCTCGCCATGTCCGGCGAGGCCAAGCTGCTCGCCGCTGCGTCCGACCCGGCGGTGTTCAACATCGTGCAGCTGGTCTACCGCTCGGCGACCTACGAGGGCCAGTCGAAGGACTTTGAGTTTTCGCGCCGGACGATGGAGGAACATTGGGCCGCCGGGAAACGCGACGTCGAAAAAACGCTCGCCCACCCACAAGTCACGGCATTGCCAAAAACACCGTTCGGGGTCGAGGTGTACGACTTCACCAGCGACTAGCGGTGTGACGCTCCGCTAGCGCAGTGCAGCGGCCGTCGTGTCGTAATCGTCCTGCATCGCCTTCGCGCGCGCGATCAGCCGCCCCGTCGCCAGCAGGGGCGCGGCGACATCGGTGCCACCGGCGTTGGCCGCCGCCAACGTCCCGGCGATGGCGTCGAGCCGCTCGTGAATATCACCGATCTGATTGCCGACCCGGTCGAGGGCGGTCAGCTCGAGCTGTGCCTTCGCCCACGCCGGGGTGTCGGTTGCGGTGCCGCGCGCGGTTGCCGCTGCCGTCGCCGCCGTCCGCTGCGCCGCAAGCCGCTCGGCCGCGTCGGTCAGATCGCGATCGACCACCGCCAGTTTCGCCGCCACATCGTCGATCGCCACCGACGCGGTTGCCGCCTGCGGCGCGATCGGCGTCGTCACCGCCGCCAAGGGAGCGCCGCACGACGCCGCCCCAACCGCAACGGTGCACTTGCGCGTTTCCGACAGGGTGGGCGGCGGCCCCTCGATCGGCCGTCGCGCCAGGGTCGGCCACCCGCCACCATTGGCACAGGCAGTTACAGCGAGCAGAAGGATCAGTGATCGAAGACGCATCCCGCGCTCCTAAGGCGCGGCGTCCGCCCGGACAAGCGCCTTTGCCCACCAATTGCTTGCATCGCACCGACGAGCAACCTAAAGGCAACAGCTTGCGCCCGTAGCTCAGCTGGATAGAGCATCAGACTACGAATCTGAGGGTCGGGCGTTCGAATCGCTCCGGGCGCACCACACAGT
>JAYTXW010000171.1:0-1748 GCA_043742745.1 Sphingomonadaceae bacterium | reverse complement strand
GCCGGCATCGTCGTGGGCACGGGCAACAACCCGTCGCTCATCGTCACCACTGCTGCCGTCCCCGAGCCGGGCACGTGGGCGCTGATGGTCGCTGGCTCCGGCGTCGTCGGCGTCTTCTGACGCAAGCGCATCGCGGCCGTCGCCGCCTGATCGTCCGCCACTGGCGGCGCGGGCGGCGGCCCGTCGCCGCTTTCGCGTACGCGCGCCACCGGTTAAAGGGCGGTCATGCGTATCGATCTTGCCGCCCTGTCCGCCGCCTATTTCGCGCAGCGTCCCGATCCGGGCGTGGCGGCGCAGCGGGTCGCGTTCGGGACCTCCGGGCACCGTGGCTCGGCGCTCGATACCGCGTTCAACGAGGGCCATATCCTCGCCGTGACGCAGGCGGTCGCCGACTGGCGGTCGGCGCACAGGGTCGATGGGCCGCTGTTCCTCGGCCGCGACACCCACGCCCTGTCGGAACCGGCGTGGGTCACCGCGCGCGAGGTGCTTGCGGCGAATGACGTCGATGTGCGGATCGACGCGGGCGGCGGCTTCACCCCGACGCCGGTCGTCAGCCACGCGATCGTCGCGTACAATCGCGGACGCACCGCACACCGCGCCAACGGTATCGTCGTCACCCCGTCGCACAACCCGCCGCGCGACGGCGGTTTCAAATATAACGGCCCCGACGGCGGCCCCGCCGACACCGGCATCACCGGCTGGATCGAGGCACGCGCCAACGCACTGATCGAAGGCGGGCTGGCGGGCGTCCGCCGCTCCGCTCCGGGGGGGATACCGTTCGACTATGTCGGCCAGTATGTCGGCGACTTGGCGAGCGTCCTCGATATGGGCGTCATCGCCGCGTCGGGGCTGCGGATCGGTGTCGATCCGCTCGGCGGCGCGGGGGTCGGCTATTGGGGGCCGATCGCCGACCGCTACAAACTCGACCTGACCGTCGTGAACGACGTCGTCGACCCGGCGTTCGCGTTCATGCCGCCCGACTGGGACGGGAAGATCCGGATGGATCCGTCGTCGCCCGCCGCCATGGCCGGGCTGATCGGGATGAAGGATGCCTTCGACCTCGGCTTCGCCAACGACCCCGACGCCGACCGCCACGGCATCGTCACCCCGGCGGGGCTGATGAACGCAAACCATTATCTGAGCGCGGCAATCGATTATCTGCTCGGCAACCGTCTGGACTGGAGTGCAACCGCCGCGATCGGCAAAACGGCGGTAACGAGCGCGATGGTCGATCGTGTCGCCGCCGCGCATGGGCGCACAGTGTTCGAGACGCCGGTCGGCCTTAAATGGTTCGTCGCCGGCCTTAGCGCGGGCGAATTGTGTTTCGCCGGTGAGGAAAGCGCGGGGGCGACCTTCGTCCGCCGCGACGGCGCGGTGTGGACAACCGACAAGGACGGCCTCCTCCTCGGCCTCCTCGCCGCCGAGATGACGGCACGGTCGGGCGAAAACCCGCACCAGCGCTATCGCCGCCTGACCGCGACGCTTGGCGAGCCGTTCTCCGCCCGCACCGATTCGCCGGCGACGGCGGCGCAGAAGGCGGCGTTCAAGACGCTCGACGTCGCGACGATGCCGACGACCCTTGGCGGCGACCCCGTCACCGACGTCACGACGACCGCGCGCGGCAACGGCGCGAGCCTCGGCGGGGTCAAGGTCAGCAGTGCCAACGGCTGGTTCGCCGCGCGGCCATCGGGAACCGAGGATATCGTCAAGGTCTATGCCGAAAGTTTCGTCGGCGCCGACCATCTCGC
>JAYTXW010000170.1:0-2552 GCA_043742745.1 Sphingomonadaceae bacterium | reverse complement strand
CAGGACGCACACCGACGCCCCTGCGCCGCGCCCGACGCGCCCGCGCAACTGATGGAGCTGGGCGAGGCCAAAGCGTTCGGCCGCCTCGACAACAATCAGCGTCGCGTTGGGAACATCGACGCCGACCTCGATCACCGTTGTCGCGACGAGCACCTGGATGGTGCCGCCAGCGAACGCCGCCATGACCGCGTCCTTCTCTGTGCCCTTCATCCGCCCGTGGACCAGCCCGACCGCATTGCCGAAACGGGCCGCGAGGGCTGCCGCGCGGGTCGTCGCCGCCGCTTCGTCGCCCGTCTCGCTGCCCTCGACGAGCGGGCACACCCAATACGCCTGCCCGCCCCCCGCGACGTGCCGCGCAAGGCCGGCAACGACATCGGCTATGCGGGTTGCGGCCACGACGCGGGTGTCGATCGGCTGCCGACCCGGCGGGAGCTCGTCGAGTTTCGACACGTCCATCTCGCCGTATGCCGTGAGCGCCAGCGTGCGCGGGATCGGCGTCGCCGTCATCGCCAGCAGGTGCGGCGGGACGCTCGCCTTGTCGGTCAGCATCAGCCGCTGATTGACCCCGAACTTATGCTGTTCATCGACGACGACGAGGCCAAGGTCGTGATAGTCGACCGCCTCCTGAAAAATTGCGTGGGTGCCGATCAGGATGTCGATCGTCCCCGCCGCCAGCCCATCGAGAATCGCCGCACGATCCCGTCCCTTATCGCGTCCCGTCAGTAGCGCGACGCGAACCGGCAGACCCCCGAGCAGGTCGGTCAGCTTCGCCGCATGCTGGCGCGCGAGGATTTCGGTCGGCGCGAGGAACGCCGCCTGGGCCCCGCTCTCGACCGCCGTCAGCATGGCCAGCAATGCGACAAGCGTCTTGCCCGCGCCGACATCGCCCTGAAGCAGCCGCAGCATCGGTGCGGATTGGGCGAGGTCGCCGCGAATCTCCTCGATCGTCCGCCGCTGCGCGCCGGTCAGCGGCCATGGCAGGCTCGCGACGAGCGCGTCGGTCAGCCGCCCAGTCCCCGGCAACGCCCGCCCGCGTCGCCGTCGCGAGCTTGCGCGGATAAGAAGGAGCGCAAGCTGGTTGGCCAACAATTCGTCATACGCCAGCCGGTCGGCGGCCCCCTCCCCCCGCAGCACGTGCGCGGCGGCCAGCGCCGCACGCCACGGTGGCCAGCGGTGCTTCGCCAGCACGCTCGGCTCGATCCACTCGGGCAGTTCCAGCGCGCGGTCGAGCGCCGTCGCGACGAGACCGCCCATCCGTCGGTTGGTCAGCCCGTCGGTCAGGCCATAGACCGGCTCGCGCGCCGGAATCGTCGCGGCGGCGGCGGGAACGACGACAAAGTCCGGGTGCGCCATCTGCAGCGATTGGCCATAGCGGTCGAGCCGCCCGCTGATAACGCGCGCCTCGCCGATCGGCAGCAGTTTTTTCGCGTAAGCCCCGCCCTGGCCGAAATAGACGAGGTCAATCCAGGTGTTCGCGCTGTCCGCCGCCTTGACCCGGAACGGTGCACGCGGCGACCGGGTGTCATACGTGACCGGGGTCACCGTCACGATGATCGTCCGGTCGACATAGGCGTCGTCGAGGACGGCGAGGTTGACCCGCTCGATCGCCATCACCGGCAGATGGAAGATGAGGTCGATCGCCCGCGTCAACTTGAGCCGCGCAAGCTGACGCACCAAGGTCGCCCCTACCCCCTTCAGGACGGCGACCTCGGCAAACAGAGGGTTGAGCAAGGCTGGGCGCATTTCAACCGCGACCCTAATGATCCGAAGTCACCGGCGGCAAGCCTGCCGCCGGTGACCCGTCAGTCAGCGATCAGCAGCAGGCGAGCGAAATCCCACAGCAGGCCGCAACCTCCATGCAACACGCGGCGAGCGCACTTGCCCCCGCCGGAGTCGACGCCGCGAACGCCGCCGTCGAAGCCAACAGCGCGATGGTGGCTACGATATATTTCGTCATGTCATTGTCCTTATTCGAATTATAGGGGTCGAAGGCGGAGCAATCGCGGGGGCGGGCTGGTGGCCTTCGGCTCCACCCCGACCATCGGCGCGACGGCGGACACCAGCGTCACGACGCTCACGCGCCGCGGCATCGGCAGAACCGGAGCCTCGGCGGGCAAAACGCAACATGTGATGCACGTCATGGGGACCGCGTGCCCCTTATCGCCCGCCGGCGCGCACGCCATCACGGGTGCCGCAGCGGCCTCGATCGTCGGAACGCCGACAAGAAGCAGCGACAGCAGCGCCCACCAGAAGAGACGAACGATCACCCCCAAACCTAACCAGAGATCTAACAGCGCGACAAGGGTGACGCTTGAGCGAGATGTCGCCACAGTCTATGCGCCGCACGAGCGATCGCCGCGCGTCCATCCCGGACGTGCGGCATTTGCCGTCGAATGGATGCCTGCGATGGACGACCTCGAATTCCGCCAGCGCCGGATGGCGTTTCGCGCGTGGCACCGCGGCACGCGCGAGGCCGACCTGATGATTGGCGGCTTTGCCGACCGGTACGGCGCGGCATGGGGCATCGCCGAAATCGACTGGTTCGAGGCGCT
>JAYTXW010000169.1:0-3197 GCA_043742745.1 Sphingomonadaceae bacterium | reverse complement strand
TGGCTGTTGACGCCGCTTAATCCGCCGGCCGGTAAAACGCCAATGATTGTTCAGATCCACGGTGGGCCGTCGTCTTTATGGACGCCGAACTATGTGTGGAACGGGACCGATATGGCGCTGCTGGCGCGCGGCTACGCGCTGTTCCGGCCCAACCCACGGGGTTCCTATGGTCAGGGCGAAGCGTTCACCCGCGCCAATATCCGCGACTTTGGCGGCGGCGACCTCCGCGATATGCAGGCCGGGATCGATGCGGTGCTGAAGGTCGCACCGGTCGATGGCAACCGGCTCGGCGTCTACGGCCACAGCTATGGCGGCTTCATGGCGATGTGGACGGTGACGCACTCGACGCGCTTCAAGGCAGCGGTCGCCGGGGCGGGTATCGCCAACTGGATCAGCTATTACGGCCAGAACGGCATCGACCAGTGGATGATCCCGTTCTTCGGCGCGAGCGCGTATGACGATCCCGCCATCTACACCGCAGCGTCGCCGATCACGACCATCAAGGCGGCAAAAACCCCGACGTTGATCTACGTCGGCGAGCGCGACGTCGAATGCCCGCCCGCGCAGTCGGTCGAATTTTGGCACGGGCTCAAGGCGATGGGTGTCCCAACCAGCCTCGTCATCTATGAAGGCGCGGGCCACCGCCTGCGTAAGCCCGATCAGATCCACGACCGCGAGGACCGTGTTACCGCGTGGTTCGACCGCTGGCTGAAGTAAGGAACTCGCCGATGATCCGGACGATCGCCGCCACCGCGCTGTTTCTCCCTGCCGTGCTCGCCGCGCAGATGGGACCGGCGGCGACCGGAACCAGCCGTCCGCAGCCGGTCGCGATCGCCAACACGGTTCCGGCCGCGCGCGACGTTACCTATCCCGGCACGATCACGCTGTCGGTCGATGCGAGCGACGTCAGCCGCGGTATCTTCCGTGTCGTCGAAATAATCCCGGTGCGTTCCGGGCCGCTGGTCTTGCTCTACCCGGCGTGGTTGCCCGGCGATCACGCGCCGCAGGGGGCGATCGACAAGCTGGCGGGGTTGACGATTTCCGCCGCTGGTCCTGAAGTGGTACGCGGGCGTCCGCTGACATGGCGTCGCGATACGGTCGACCTCCATGCTTTTCACGTCGACGTTCCCGCTGGCGTGACCAGCCTGGATGTCCGCTTCAATTTCCTTTCGGCGACGCATGACGATCAAGGGCCCGTGGTTATGACGCCGAACATCCTCGCGCTCGAATGGATTTCGACGCTGCTGTATCCGGCGGGTCACTTCGTCCGCGACATCATGGTCAGCGCTGACGCAACCTTCCCGGCGGGGTGGACGGCGGCGAGCGCGCTCCGCTCGAGCGACGACACGCACCGCGGGGGCACGGTCCATTATGCAACCGTCGCGCTCGATACGCTGGGCGATTCGCCGGTCTTCGCCGGACGCTATGCGCGCGCCGAGGCGTTGTCGCCCGATGTCACGCTTAACCTGTTCGCCGATCGCCCTGATCAGCTTGCCGCCAAGCCTGACCAGATTGCGGCGCACAAGGCGCTGGTGACGCAGGCGACGCGGCTGTTCGGCGCGCAACATTACGACCATTATGACTTCCTGTTGGCGCTGTCGGACCGCATCGACGGCTTCGGGCTGGAGCATCACCGCTCGTCGGAAGATCAGGGGCCGCCCGACTATTTCCTCGATTGGGACGCGAGCGCCCATGCGCGCGACCTGCTCCCCCACGAATTCACCCATAGCTGGAACGGCAAGTTCCGCCGCCCGGCCGACCTATGGACCCCCGACTGGCGGGTCCCGATGCAGAATAGTCTCCTCTGGGTCTACGAAGGCCAGACTGAATATTGGGGCCATGTCCTTGCAGCAAGGTCGGGGCTGATGTCGGCCGACGACACCCGCGACCGCTTCGCCGCCACGGCCGCCGACTATGTCACCCAGGCGGGACGCACGTGGCGCCCGCTCGCCGATACGACCAACGAAGAAATCATGTCGAACCGCCGCCCGCAGCCGTTCATCAGCTACCAGCGCGGCGAGGATTATTACGAGGAAGGCGCGCTCATCTGGCTCGATGCCGACACGCTGATCCGCGAACGTTCGGGCGGCAAACGCTCGCTCGACGATTTCGCCCGTCGATTCTTCGGTGGCCGCGACCGCGATTGGGGCGAGGTGACATACCGCTTTGCCGACGTCGTCGCCGCATTGAACGCGGTCGAGCCGTACGACTGGGCGAGCTTCCTCCACACCCGTGTCGATAGCGTCGCCCCGCCGCCGCCGCTCGATGGCATCACGCGCGGGGGGTACCGCCTGATCTTTACCGATGAACCCGGCAAACTGTGGAGCGCGCGCGAAAAGGACCGCGAGGTCACCGACCTCAGCCACTCACTCGGCCTGATCATCGGCAAGAATGCGCTCGTCAAAGGCGTCCGCTGGGGCGGCCCCGCCTTCACCGCCGGGGTCAGCGTCGGGTCGACCCTCATCGCTATCGACGGCAACAAATATGACGACGACGCCCTGAAGCGCGTCATCACCGCAGCCAAGGGGACAACGCGCCCAATCGCGCTGTTGATCCAGCAGGGCAATGCGTTCCGCACGGTCGACGTCGCGTGGACCGGTGGCCTGCGCTACCCGCACCTCGAACGGACGGGCAAGGGCGCAGCCAGCCTCGACGCGGTGATTGCCGCGCGCACATAGCGCCTATTTCATCGGGACGACGCGCCCCGCCGTCATCACGAAACTGACCGACAGCACGGCTTTCGGGTCGGTCTGTGGGTCGCCGTCGATCGCGATCAGGTCGGCGGCCTTGCCGGGGTCGAGCGTGCCGGTCACCGCGCTCAGGCCGAGCAGTTCGGCCCCGCCCTTCGTCGCGGCGACCAGCGCGTCTTTCGCCGTCATACCGTGGGCGACCATCAGTGCGATCTCCTCGGCGTTGCGCCCGTGTGGATAGACGGCGGCGTCGGTGCCGAGCGCGATGCGGACGCCGTTGCGCTGGGCAACGCCGATATTGCGCCCAACGATCGCCATCGTCTGCAGCGCCTTTGCTTCGACGTTGGCTGTATAAAAGTTCTTGCCAATGTGGAGCTTCAATCCCTCATACGCCATCAGCGTCGGGACGAGCCACGTCCCGTGCGCTTTCATCGCCTTGGCGGCCTTGTCGTCGAGATACGTCCCGTGCTCGATCGAATCGACCCCCGCGTTTGCCGCCGCCTCGAT
>JAYTXW010000168.1:0-4517 GCA_043742745.1 Sphingomonadaceae bacterium | reverse complement strand
AGCGCAGCGATAACCGCCTGCTGGTCGCGGGCGCGGTTGACGATGCTGCCGACGACGCGAAGCAGTCCCGCCGATCCGCTGCCGCCGCCCTGGCCGTCGACGTGCTCGATGCTCGCGACCACATAGCCTTTCGAGGCGAGATTTTCGGCGAGGTAGGTCATGCCGCCTGCCCAGCCGCCAAAGCCGTGGCTGATGACAACAAGCGGAAAGCGACCGGCGGCGGGCGCCGCGTCGGCGACGGCGATCCCGTCGGTCGTGATGTCGAGGGGATCGCCGGTCGCAGGCTCGAGATGGCGGCGGTAGACCGTCGGGGTACCGCCGGACACGGCAGGATACCAGACCATGGCCGTGAGGCTGCGCGTCGTCCCCGGCACCGTCGCCGTTGTCGATTGCAGCCCGACGGAATTTGCCCCGAGCGCGGCAAGCTGCGGCGCGTCGGCAGCGGGGACGCTTGGTGCGCGCGCCAGCGCAGGGGCCGAGAGGACGAGGCTGACGGCAAGAACCAGTTTCATCACGACGCTCCACGGTCAAAATGCTGCGGCGCGGGTGTCTTGACCCACGCGACTGTACCTGCCTTCCATACCGATCTGCGCGGTGGCGGAAAGGCCGGATCGGTGAACGACCCCGGCGGTGCCACCGGGATGCTTTGCCCGTTGTCACCCGCGCGCACCTCGTTGTGTGAGCTGCCGTGCGGAGATTTGTCAGGCATGACCCGACTAGGCAATTGCTGGCCTAGCAGTTGGTCCTTCGCCCGGATAGGACGAGGCATGACCGATCTCGAAATCGCCCGCACTGTCACCCTGTTGCCGATCGCCGAAGTCGCGGCGCGCGCTGGCATCCCCGACGCTGCGGTTGAGCCGTATGGCCGGTACAAGGCGAAGATCGACCTCGACTGGCTGACCGTGCAGCCGCCCCGCGGGAAGCTGATCCTCGTCACCGCCGTCAATCCGACCCCGGCGGGGGAGGGCAAGACGACGACGTCGATTGGCCTCGCCGACGCACTGAATCGCATTGGTCGCCGCGCCGTCCTCGCGCTGCGTGAGCCGTCGATGGGACCGGTGTTCGGGGCCAAGGGCGGCGCGACCGGTGGCGGTCGCGCGCAGGTCGCACCGATGATCGACATCAACCTGCACTTCACCGGCGACTTTCACGCCGTTACCGCCGCGCACAACCTGCTCGCGGCGCTCATCGACAACCATATCCACTGGGGCAACGCCCTCGGCATCGACGTTCGGCGGGTGAGTTTCCGGCGCGCGCTCGATGTCAACGACCGGGCATTGCGCGACACGGTGGTGGCGTTAGGCGGAGCGGCAAACGGTTTCCCGCGGGAATCGGGGTTCGACATCACGGTCGCGAGCGAGGTCATGGCGTGCCTGTGCCTGTGTGATGGGCTGGCCGACCTGCAGGCGCGGCTCGCGCGAATCGTCGTGGCAGAAACAAGTGATCGGCGACCAGTGACCGCGCGTGACTTGAGCGCCGATGGGGCGATGACGGTTATCTTGCGCGATGCGGTCAAGCCTAATTTGGTGCAAACGCTCGAGGGCACCCCGGCATTCGTCCACGGCGGCCCATTCGCCAACATCGCGCACGGCTGCAACTCGGTCATCGCAACCCGCGCAGCGTTAGCGCTAGGCGATTATGCGGTGACCGAGGCGGGCTTCGGGGCCGACCTTGGCGCAGAGAAGTTCTTCGATATCAAATGCCGCGCAGCCGAGCTGACTCCGGCTGCGGTCGTCATCATCGCCACCGTCCGCGCGCTTAAAATGAATGGCGGCGTTGCCAAGGCCGGCCTTGGCCGCGAAGATGTCGCGGCGGTCACACGCGGCGCGGTCAACCTTGCGCGTCACATCGAGAATATCCGGAGCTTTGGCGTACCGGTCGTCGTCGCGGTCAACCATTTTGGCGGCGATACCGAAGCCGAGATCGCTGCGCTGCGGGCGGCGGCAAACGCGCAAGGTGTCGACGCAATCGTCGCGCGCCACTGGGCGGATGGCGGCGCAGGGGCCATCGACCTTGCCGAGTCCGTGGCGCGGCTGGCGGACAAACCGAGCGCCTTCGCGCCGCTCTACGCCGCCGACCTACCGTTATTTGCCAAGATCGAGGCGATCGCGACCCGTATCTACCGCGCCGCGCGCGTTGAGGCCTCGTCTGCGGTGCGCGCGCAGCTTCAGCGGTGGGAGGCGGCGGGCCATGGCCAACTGCCTGTGTGCATCGCCAAGACGCAGGTCAGTTTCTCGACCGACCCGACCGCGCTTGGCGCCCCCAAGGGCCATATCGTGACCGTACGCGAGGTGCGCCTTGCCGCGGGCGCCGGGTTCGTCGTAGCGATCTGTGGCGACACCCTGACGATGCCCGGCCTGCCGCGCGTTCCGGCCGCGAACGGCATCGGGCTGGACGTGGCGGGCGACGTCGTTGGCCTGTCGTAGCACGCCGTGAGCGTCGCTTTCACCCGCGAGGGCGATGCAGAAGCTGCGGCCGCCGATCTTCCCGATCGTCCAGTTTCCGTCCACCCCAATCTCGTCACCGCGTCGGGCTTGGAGGAAATCGACGCCGACCTGGCAGGCGCCAAGGCCGCATATGCCGCCGCACAGGCTGATGGTGCGATCGCGGGCGACCGCACAGCGATGGCACGCGCGACGCGGAGTCTACGGTATTGGTCGGCGCGGCGGGCGACGGCGCAACTCGTACCGCCAAGTGACGGGAAAGTCGTGCGCTTCGGCTGCGCCGTGACCTTCGTGCGCAACGATGGCGAAAGTGCAACGTACCGTATTACTGGCGAGGACGAGGCCGATCCGGCGGCAGGCCGGATCGCCTACATCGCTCCGGCGGCACGGGCGCTGCTCGGCAAGGGCATCGGCGACAGCGCGGTGATCGCCGGGCGAGAGGCCGAAATCGTCGCCATCACGGCAGGCTGATCAGACTCGTCAGACGAAATGCAGCGCCGCTTGAAGCGCAACGAAACGCGGATCGCGACGGAGCGGGTCGAGCAGTGGATCGCTGCGAAGTTGGACCAGGCCGGTGTCGTTCGCAGAGCGCGCCTTCGCGAGCACCGCCATCGCACCGTCGATGTCACCCCATTGTGCCCGAACTTGCGCCTGCTGATACAGGCTGTTGTCGCCGCCTTTGGCGATCAGCGCAGCGAGGGCAGAAGTTGCTGCCGCCTTCTTACCGCGTCGATGTTCGGCCATCGCTAGCCCGGTAAGGCGAACCATTTCTTGCGGCTCAGCGGCATAAGCAAGTGACGCGCCGGTGTAATCACCCAGCAGCAACCGCGCATCTCCGGCAATCGCATTCACACCGTTCATATGCGGGTTAAGCGCAAGCGCGCGATCGACTGCAGCGATCACGTCATAATAATGCCGCGCCGCGAGGGCGACGAGCGCCTGACCGCGCGGGACGCGGGGGTTGAGCGGATCGAGCGCCGCCGCCCGGTCGAGCGCCGCCGTCGCCGTCGCCGCATCGCCCATTCGCGATTTGAATCCAGCATAGCGGATCAACAGGTCGGCATCGCCGGTGCTGGCACGATAGGCACGGTCATAGGCCGCAGCCGCCCTCGCAAAATCGAGACGATTATACAGGACAAAGCCGAGCGTCGACTGCACGTCGGCGAGCGCCGGGGCGAGCGCGACCGCGCGCTCCGCCGCAACCACCGCCGCGTCGGAAGCAGCACGCAACCCCGCGCCATCCAGATACTGGTTGCCGATGGTCAGCAACGCGCGCGCGCGCGCTGCATAAGCGGCGGCGAACTTCGGGTCGGCAGCTATCGCCGCGTCGAAAAATCCGAGTGCGGTGCGGTACGTCGCCTCGTCGCCCGACTGATCATATTGCTGGCGCCCGCGCAGATAGGCGTCGAGTGCTGTCGCATCATCGGTCCCGCCGCGGCCATGGACCGTCGGGGGCAGCAGCAACCGCACTTTGAGAGCGTTGGCGACCTCGCGCGAAATCTCGTCCTGAATGGCAAAGGCATCGCCGGCCCTGCGGTCGAACCGTTGCGACCAGCGTTCGAACCCGGTGGCTGCCTCCACGAGGTGTGCCCCGACCCGCACGGTCGCGCCGTCGCGCTGGACGCTGCCTTCGAGGACATTGGCGACGCCGAGCTTAGCCGCAATCGCGCGGGCATCGAGCGCGCTTCCTTTGAACGCCAGCGACGACGTGCGCGCCGCGACCTGGACTTGGCTGAAGCTAGCGAGCGTCGAGCGCAGCTGCTCGGCGAGGCCTTCGGAAAGATAATCGTCGCGCGCTTCGCCCGACAGATTGGCAAACGGCAAAACGGCGATGCTCGTCGATGGCACGACGACGGCGCGAGCGGCGACATGGCCGACCACGGGAGCGCGGTCCGAACGGGCGAGCCACCAGCCGCCAACGCCGAGCGCGGCGGCGGCGGCACCCGCAAGCGCGAGTGTCACGCCGCGCGGGGGGCGGGCCGATGGCGGCGCGGCGACCGCGACTGTTGGACGAGGCTCCACTCCGTTGTCTGCCACCGCGGTCACCGCGCGCACGACAGCATCGACCGCCAC
>JAYTXW010000167.1:0-2780 GCA_043742745.1 Sphingomonadaceae bacterium | reverse complement strand
TTCTCGCCGACGTCGCCCCCGAGGCGATGCCCGACGACATTTCGGCCGACGCCGATCCCGCCGCGAACCGGTTCGAAAAGATCATCAATATCAAGGATCGCGGCCAGATTTTCCGCGTCGAGGTCGACGACATCGAACGGATCGACGCGGCGGGCGATTATATGTGCATCTACACTCCCGCGCAGACGCTGATCCTGCGCGAAACGATGAAGGACCTCGAAAAACGCCTCGACCCCCGTCGTTTCCAGCGCGTCCACCGGTCGACGATCGTCAATCTCGACAACGTCAAATCGGTCAAGCCGCACACTAACGGCGAATGTTTCCTCGTGCTGGGCTCGGGCACCAAGATCAAGGTCAGCCGGAGCTACAGGGACGTGGTCGCACGGTTCCTATAGCTCGACAGCCGCCGCCGGCGTGACTACGTTGCGACTACCTTACCGATCGGACCGATGATGGCTTTAGCCGATACCTATGTTCGCGCGCGCATTGATGCGGGGACCAAGGCGCGGGCAACCACAGCGCTCGACGCGATGGGCTTGTCTATTTCGGATGCGATCCGGCTGCTTATGCTGCGAGTCGCGGACGAGCAGCGCCTGCCGTTCGAGATAAAGGTTCCCCATGCCGCCTCGCGCGCCGCCATTGCCGAACTCGCGGCCGGGGCCGGGACGAAATTTTCCGGCGTCGACGCGCTGATGGCCGACCTGAATGCGGACGATTTAACGGTCGACCCTGTTCAAACGCGACTATAAACGTGAGGCGCGCGGGCGGCACCGGACGAGCCTCGATCGCGACTTGCAGACGGTGTTAACGGCGCTCGCGACCGATATTCCACTCGATCCAAGGCTGCGCGACCACGATCTTAGCGGCGACTGGACGGGCTACCGCGACTGCCACGTCAAGCCCGATCTGGTCCTGATTTATCGCAAGCCCGACGCCGACACGCTCCGCCTCGCCCGACTTGGCCCGCACAGCGAAGTTTTTGGCTAGGACGCTGCGCTGCCGCCGGCCCGTCCTCCTAAGCCGGGGCCGCCGTCAGATAATAGTTGACCGCCATATCGCGCCCAAGGACGAACCCGCTCCCCGGGCGCCACGTCAGCCCGCGCGTGTCGGTGACGACGAAGCCTGCCGTCGCCAGCTCGGCGGTCAGTTCGTCGGGGGTGACGAACTTGTTCCAGTCGTGCGCCCCGCGCGGGATGGTGCGCGCGATCCGTTCGGCCCCGACGATCAGCGTCGCATAGCTGAGCGCGGTGCGGTTCGGTGTCGACATGATGAGGGTGCCCGTGTCGGCGGTCAGCGTCCGCAGCGCCGACAGGAACGCCGGGCGGTCGGCGACGTGCTCGATCACCTCCATGCAGGTGACGAGGTCGAACGTCGCCCCTTCGCGCGCCAGCACCTCAACCGGGGCGGCGCGGTTGGTGACGGTCAATCCCCCGGCGGCGGCGTGCGCCTGCGCGGCGGCGATATTCTCCGGCGCGGCGTCGATCCCCATCACCGTCGCCCCCATTCGCGCGAGCGGCTCGGCGAGCAACCCCGCACCACAGCCAACGTCGAGCGCGGTCGTCCCGCCAAGCAGATGGCGCGCCCGTGGGTCACCGCCCTTGGCCAACAGGGCGTCACGAATATAGCCCAGCCGGACCGGGTTGATCCGGTGGAGCATCGCCGAACTTCCCTTTGGATCCCACCAGTCGCCCGCGAGCGCGCCGAAGAAGTTTGCCTCGGCGGTATCGATCGTCGCCATGTGCGCACCCCAACCTTGCCTTAATCCCCTTGTCCTCTATCACGCGGGGGCGGCACGACAAGCGCCGCCATTGTCGCTCACCGGGCCGAGTGCGGGAACACCGCCCCCCAACAGGATCTGCCGTGCCCCGCATCGTGATGAAATTCGGCGGGACGTCGATGGCCGGGATCGAGCGCATCCGCGAAGTCGCCAACCGCGTCGCCGGCGAAGTCGCGCGCGGGAACGAGGTCGCCGTCGTCGTGTCGGCGATGGCGGGGGAAACCGACCGGCTCGTCGGCTTTGCGCACGCCGCGTCGCCGCTCGCCGACCGCGCCGAATATGACGTTGTGGTTGCAAGCGGCGAACAGGTCACTGCCGGGCTGCTGGCGATCGCGTTGCAGGCGGCGGGCGTCCCCGCGCGGTCGTGGCTCGGGTGGCAGCTCGCGGTGGCGACGACAGGGGCGCATTCGACGGCGCGGATCGAGGATATCGACACCAGCGCGGTGCTTGCCAGCATGGCGGCGGGCAGCGTCGCGGTCGTGCCCGGGTTTCAGGGGGTCGGCCCCGACGGGCGGGTGACGACGTTGGGGCGCGGCGGATCTGACACGTCGGCGGTCGCGCTCGCCGCCGCGCTGAGGGCCGACCGCTGCGACATCTACACCGACGTCGACGGCGTCTACACGACCGACCCGCGCATCGTTCCGCGTGCGCGCAAGCTCAAGCGGATCACCTATGAGGAGATGCTTGAACTCGCGAGCGTCGGCGCGAAGGTGCTCCAGACGCGGTCGGTCGAACTCGCGATGAAGGAAAAGGTTCGCGTCCAGGTCCTGTCGAGCTTTATCCCGGCAGGGAACGATCCCGAACCCGGAACGATGGTGGTCGATGAGGATGAACACGTGGAACAGGAACTGATCGCTGGCGTCGCGTACAACCGCAACGAGGCGAAGATCACGGTCGCCGGGGTTCCCGACAAGCCCGGCGTCGTCGCGGCGATCTTCGGCGCGCTGGCCGACGCGCAGGTCAACGTCGACATGATCGTCCAGAACATCGCCTATGTCGCGGG
>JAYTXW010000166.1:0-2932 GCA_043742745.1 Sphingomonadaceae bacterium | reverse complement strand
CGGTCGATGACGGCTATACCCGCAGCGTGGCCGACGAGATCGGCCTCGAGCCGGGGCGCGAGGGGCACCTGACCGCCGTCACCGGCACCCGCGTCGGCGACCAGTCGGGCTGGCCGGCGCTGAAGGGTCCGCACAACGCGCAAAATGCTGCCGCCGCGATCGCGACGCTGCGCGCGCTCGGCCTCGACGACGATGCGATCGGCGCAGGATTTGCCAGCTACCCCGGCCTGCCCCACCGGATGGAGCGCGTCCGCGCGATCGGCGGCGTCACCTACGTCAACGACTCGAAGGCGACGAACCCGACCTCCACCGCCCCCGCGCTGGCGGCGTTCCCGCGCATTCACTGGATCGTCGGCAGCCTCGCCAAGACCGGCGAACTCGACGCCTGCCTGCCGTTCCTGCCCCACGTCCGCGCGGCGTATCTGATCGGCGAGGCCGCGCCGGCGTTCGGGCGCATCCTCGACGGCAAGGTGCCGGTCGTCCAGTCGGGCACGCTCGCAGCGGCGGTCGGCGCAGCATCGGCGGCGGCGGTCAGCGGCGACACCGTTCTTCTGTCCCCCGCCTGCGCGTCCTACGACCAGTTCACTGACTACGCTGCCCGCGGGGCGGCATTCCGTTCGCTCGTGGAGGCCCTGTGAAGCACCTGTCGCGCAACGACCGCTCGCCGCTCGGGCGCTGGTTTTGGACGATCGACAAGACGCTGCTGACGCTGGTGCTGCTGCTGATCGGCCTCGGCGTGATCGCCGTCGCTGCCGCCTCGCCCGCCGCCGCGCATCGCTATTCGGGTGGCAATTTCCGGGTCGAAGACCTGTTCTACCTCAAGCGCCAGATCATGTGGGTGCTGGCGGGTGTGCCGCTGATGCTCGGGGTGTCGATGCTGCCGGTCGGCTGGGCCAAGCGGCTCGCGATCGGGGGGACGATCGCCTGTCTGCTCGCGTTGTTCGCGGTCCCGTTCTTCGGGGTCGAGGTCAACGGTGCGGTGCGCTGGATACAACTGCCCGGCTTTGCCTTCCAGCCGTCCGAATTCCTCAAGCCGATGTTCATCGTCACCACCGCGTGGCTGCTCGCGGCGCGCTTCGAGGACCGGACGCTGCCGACGATGCAATTGTCGTTCGGTCTGCTGCTGGTCATCGCGGCGCTCCTCGTCAAGCAGCCGGACTTCGGCCAGACCGCGCTGTTCGCCGCAGTCTGGGGCGCGCAGGCGATCCTCGCGGGGATGAGCGTGATGGTCATCGGTGGGCTGGTATGCTTCGCCGTCGCCGGGATCGGCGTCGCCTATCTGACCTCGACCCATGTCGCCGAGCGGCTCGACCACTTCATCAAGGGGACCGGCGACACCTACCAGATCGACCGCGCGCTCGACTGCTTCAAGGCGGGCGGGCTGTTCGGCGCCGGGCCGGGCGAGGGGCAGATGAAGTTCCGCCTGCCCGAGGCGCACACCGATTACATCTTCTCCGTCATCGGCGAGGAATTCGGCGCGATCGCCTGCTTCGTCCTTGCCGTGCTGTACCTCGCGATCGTCGTGCGGGTGCTGCTCCAGCTGCTCGACGAGGAGGAGCCGTTCATCTTCCTCGCCGCCGCGGGCCTCGCGATCCAGTTCGGGCTGCAGGCAATGATCAACATGACGGTCAACCTCGCGCTGCTGCCGTCGAAGGGGATGACGCTGCCCTTCGTCAGCCACGGCGGGTCGTCGTTCCTCGCGCTGTCGCTCGGCATGGGGCTGTTGCTCGCGTTGACGCGGCGCAACCCGTATCTGAAGGCCTCGCCCTACGCCGCGCGCGCGCGGGCGGGATGAAGCACTTTGTTGTCGCCGCCGGGGGGACGGGGGGGCACATGGTTCCCGCGCACGTTCTTGCCGCCGAGCTGACGACGCGCGGCCACCGCGTGACGCTGATGACCGATGCGCGCGGCCTGCGCTTTCCGGGCCTGTTCGCAGGGGTCACGAGCCGGATCGTGCCGAGCGCGGTGATCGGGTCGCCGCTCGGCTGGCCGCGCGCGGCGCTGACGATCTGGCGGGGGCGGCGCGACGCGACGGCGTTCTTCCGCGCCGAACATGTCGCCGCCGTCGTCGGTTTCGGCGGCTACCCGTCGCTGCCCCCGCTCCTTGCGGCGGTCGCGCTCGGGCGACCGGCGGTACTCCATGAACAGAATGCGGTGCTGGGCCGCGTCAATCGCCTGCTCGCGGGACGGGCAACGCGCATTGCGACGAGCTTTGCGCCGACGCTCCGCCTCGCCGCCGCTTATGCCGCGAAAACGGTGTTCACCGGGCTGCCCGTCCGCGCCGAGGTCGCCAGCATCGGCGACGCCCCTTACCCCGCGACCACAGGCGCGCTCGAAATCTTCGTCACCGGCGGCAGCCAGGGGGCGTCGATCCTGTCGCGCGTCGTCCCTGCCGCGATCGGCCTCCTCCCCCCCGACCTCCGCGCGCGGTTGCACATCACCCAGCAGTGCCGACCGGAAGACATCGCCGCCGTCCGCGCGACCTATGCCGAGCAGGGCACCGCCGCCACGTGCGAGACGTATTTCACCGACTTCGCCGCCCGGCTCGCCGCCGCCCACCTCGTCATCGCCCGCAGCGGCGCATCGACGATGGCGGAGCTGACCGCCGCCGGTCGCCCGGCGATCCTCGTCCCGTTCGCCGCCGCGACCGACGATCATCAGGCCGCGAACGCCAGCGCGTTCGTCGCCGCTGGTGCCGGGCCGATGCTGCGTGAAGGCGATTTCACCCCGGCGGCGGTGGCGAGCGCGATCGTTTCACTCACGTCGATCGGCGCGCTGGCAAAGGCGGCGCAAGCGGCTAGAAGCATCGGTCACCCCCACGCCGGCGCAACCCTCGCCGACGTGGTGACCAGCCTTGGAACGCCAATGAAGACTGCAAACGCATGACCGGCATTGCCCACGACATCGGCACGATCCACTTCATCGGCATCGG
>JAYTXW010000165.1:0-3092 GCA_043742745.1 Sphingomonadaceae bacterium | reverse complement strand
CATTCAACGGGGTGGCATCGCTCTTTCTCATTGTTGGTGGCTGCCCGACGCTTTTTTTGCGCCAGGGATTAATTGATTTTTCGGTACGGGCGTGACGTTAGCATGACCTTCGCGTCGAATTGCACCAGGACGGTTCGATAAACCCCCTCACGGGCGCTTACTTGTTCATATTCGCGCCTAGCCGAACATCCGCTTCGGCGCGGTGAAGACCGCTGTCACTTCGGGGCGGAAGCTTTCGAGGCTGTCGGCGGGGAAGTTGGGGTCGAACGCCGGCCCGTCCCATTCGTCGACGAGTTTCTCGGCAAAGGCGAACCACGGCTCGGCCTTGAAGTCGTCGCGCTGGTTCGGCGACTGGCCCATATACTCGTAATAATAGCGCCCCTGAAATGCCTGGTGGTGTTTGACCGCGTGGTAAATGTCGTCGCGGACATAGGGCTTGAGGATTTCCGCGGCGATCGCGCCGTGGTTGGGGATGCTCATCAGCTTGCCGAGGTCGTGGCACAGCGCGGCGACGACTTCCTCGGCGGGCGCGCCCGACTGGCGGGCGAGCGTCGCCGCCATCAGGCTGTGGCCGAGCTGGCTCGCGGCGAAGCCGACCTCGATCCGGTCGAGGCGCGCGAGCGATTCCATGATCTGTTCGACCGCCGCCGTCTTTTGATGAACGCCATGCTCGCGCCCGATATGGCCCCAGTCCTCGGCGGTTCCGTCAACCATCGTCGTGAACATCAGACGTGCTCCTGCGCGGCGTAGAGGTCGCGGTATACACTCCTGAGCGCGACCTTGTCGATCTTGGCGCTGCCGAGCTTGGGGAGCGGGTCGGCGCTGAACCACAGGTAGGCGGGGACCTTGTACGACGCGAGGTCGCGGGCGACGAATTGGGTCAGCGCCTCAATCTCCAGCGCGGCACCGGGCTTGCGATAGACGACCGCGCCGACGATCTCGCCGAGCCGGTCGTCGGGCAGGCCGAAGACGCTCGCCTCGGCGACGGCGGGGTGGGCGTAGAGGGCGCTTTCGACCTCCTGGCAGCTAATATTCTCGCCGCCGCGGATGATGATGTCCTTCTTGCGGTCGACGATGAACAGATAACCGTCGGCGTCGACCCGCCCGAGGTCGCCGGTGCGGAACCAGCCGTCGGCGACGAACGCCGCCTTGGTCGCCGCCTCGTTGCGCCAGTAGCCGCGGCAGTTGGCGACCGACCGGATGCACACTTCGCCAACGGTGCCGGTCGGTTGCGCGACGAGCGCGCCCTCGTCGGCCCCGAAGATGCCGATCTCGACGAGCGGGGCGGCGGCACGCCCGGTCGACGCGGGCTTGGTCAGGTAGTTGTCACGAAAGATGCCCGCGCCGACGCCGTTGGTTTCGGTCAGGCCATAGCCCTGGACCGGGTGCTTGCCGGGGAAGACATGCTGGATGCGCTCGACGTGTTCGGGTGGGCGCGGGGCACCGCCGCTGGCGATGTCGACGAGGCTCGACAGGTCGTATTTGGCGGCGTCGGGGTGGTTCATCAGCTCGAGGCTCATCGTCGGCACCCCGACGAAATAGGTCGCCTTTTCGAGCGCGATCAGCCGCAGCGCATCGCCTGCATCCCATTTGTGCATGATGACCATCTTCCGCCCGATCGCGATCGACACGAGCAACACGGGGACGGCGCCGGTGATGTGGAACAGCGGCACGTTGAGCAGCATCACCTGCTGCCCCGGCGCAGGCGCTCCGGCAGCGGCCGACAACTGGAGCAACGCGAGGCCCGTGACGAGGTAGTTGAGCGAGCCGCTGACGATCGCGCGCTGGGTCGACACCGCGCCCTTGGGCTGGCCGGTCGAACCGGAAGTATACATGATCGTCGCGTCGTCGTCGGGGTCGATCGGCGGCCAATACCACGGCGCGGCGTCGGCGACGGCGAGCGCGTCGTCGAGGCGGTCGTACCCCAGCCCGGCGGCAACCTCTGCCGAGGTGCGGACGGTCAGCACGGGGACGGCGAAGTCGGGCAACGCCGCGAGCCGCCGCGCGCGTTCTTCGTCGGCGATAACGAGGCAGGTTCCGCTATGGCCGATGCCGTAAACCAGTTCCTCGCCCTTCCACCAGGCGTTGAGCGGCACCGCGACTGCGCCGAGCATCAGCACGCCGCAATAGGCGGTGATCCAATCGGGGTAGTTGCGCATCGCGATCGCGACGCGGTCACCCTTCGCGACGCCGCGCGCCTGAAGGACGGCCGCTACCTTGCGCGACGCGGCGTGGACCTGCGCGAAGGTGAACCGCTCGTCGAGGTAGACGAGGAACTCCTTGTCAGCGTTGGCCGTGAAGAAGAACTCGAGATAGTCGCGCATGTTCGTCGGCGCGGCGGCGAACACCGGCAGGTCGACCCCGCGCACGCTGGCATGGCCAACGGCAAGCTGCCCGCCGGGGGCGGTGATCGCGGCGACGACGGCGTCGATCTGGGTGTCGAGGGCGGAGGGCATCTCAGTATCCCATCAGCGTGGCGAGGCGGTCGCCGTGGAAGGCGAGGTCGCCGAATGTCTCGCGAGCGGCGCGGGCGCGCTTCATGAAGAAGCCGATGTCGAAGTCGTCGGTCATGCCGATGCCGCCGTGCATCTGGACGCCCTCGTCGGTCGACAGCTTGGCAACTTCGCCCGCCTTGGCCTTGGCGAGGCTGGCGAACATCGGCACGCGGTCTTCGTCGGCGTCGAGCGCGACGAGCGCGCGGAGAGTCGCCGAGCGCGCGAGTTCGACCTCGCAGAACAGGTGCGCGGCACGGTGCTGGAGCGCCTGGAAGGTGCCGATCTTGACGCCGAACTGCTCGCGCTGCTTGAGATAATCGACTGTCCGGGTGAAGCTTTCGCCCGCGACGCCGAGCATCTCGGCGGCGAGGCACGCGCGGCCCGCGTCGAGGACGCGGTCGAGGATTGCCGCCCCGTCGCCAACCGTGCCGAGGACATCGGCCCCGTCGACCTGGACGTCGGTCAGCGTCACCCGTGCGGCGTTGCGGCTGTCGACCATCGACCGCCGCGCGACCGCGACGCCGGGAGCGCGCGCATCGACGAGGAACAGCGTAATGCCCGCATCGTCGTTATCGGCCCCACCGGTGCGCGCGGCGA
>JAYTXW010000164.1:0-3426 GCA_043742745.1 Sphingomonadaceae bacterium | reverse complement strand
TCGCCATCAAGGCACAGGCGACCGGCTGCCTGCTGTTCTTCCGCATGGGCGATTTTTACGAACTATTCTTCGATGATGCGGCCAAGGCGGCGGCGACGCTCGACATCGCGTTAACCGCGCGGGGCACCCACGATGGCGCGCCGATTCCGATGTGCGGCGTCCCCGTTCATTCCGCCGAAGTCTATCTCCAGCGCCTCATTCGCGGCGGCCACCGCGTCGCCATCGCCGAACAGATCGAAGCCCCGGCGGAGGCCAAGAAACGCGGCGCAAAAAGCGTCGTCGCCCGCGCCATTGTCCGCGTTGTCACGCCGGGAACGCTGACCGAGGACGCGCTGCTCGACGCCCGCGCATCGAATTGGCTGGCGGCGATCGCCCAAGTGGCCGACGGCATCGGGCTAGCGTGGTGCGATGTTTCGACGGGCGCCTTCCGAACGCAGACGACGACGGCAAACGACCTCGACAGTGATCTTGCGCGCATCGCCCCCGCTGAAGTCGTCGCCCCCGAAGGCTGGACGGCCGCGATCACGGTGACGCCGGTCCCCCGCCCCAAAGCGGATTTTGAAACCCGCGCCGCCGCCCGCCGCCTGTGCGACCGGTTCGGCGTCGCGACGCTCGACGGCTTTGGCGCATTCACCCGCGCCGAGGTCGCCGCCGCTGGGGCATTGCTCGCCTATCTCGACGCCACCGGCCCTGCCCCGTTGCTGACCCCGCCCGTGCCGTGCCCCAGCGCCGCGGTCATGGCGATCGACGCCGCGACCCGCGCCAGCCTCGAGATCAGCCGCAGCGCCGCCGGGAGCCGCGCCGGGAGCCTGCTCGACGCCCTCGACCGCACCGTGACCGGCGGCGGCGCGCGGCTGCTCGCTGACGACCTCGCCGGACCTTTGACCGACGCGAGCGCGATCGGGGATCGCCTCGACCTCGTCGCGTGGTTCCTCGGAGCTCCTGCCGTGCGCGAGGCAACCCGCGCCGCGTTGAAGGCCGGCCCCGACCTCGAACGTGCCCTCGCGCGGCTGGCGGTCGGGCGCGGCGGCCCGCGCGACCTTGGGGCAATCCGCGACGGGCTGGCGGTGGCGGTCGCGCTCAAGGCCGCGTTGCTGGCGGCAGCGTCGCTCGACACCCCGCCCCTGCTCGCCGCGACTTTGGACAGTGTCGGCGCGCACGGCAGTGTCATCGAAAGCCTGCGCGCCGCGCTTGTCGCCGCGCCGCCGGTCGATGCAGCGAGCGGTGGGTTCATCGCCCCCGGCTTCGACGCCGCGCTCGACGAGCTGCGCGCTGCTGCCCACGACGGGCGACGGTTGGTTGCGGCGTTGGAGGCACGGCTGCGCGGTGAAACCGGCGTGGCAGGGCTGAAGATCCGTCACAACAACGTCCTCGGCTATCATATCGAAGTCGCCGCGCGCGCCGCCGATCCGCTGCTCGCCGACCCCGGCTTCACCCACCGCCAGACACTCGCCGGGGTCGTCCGCTTCGGCTCGCTCGAACTCCACGGCCTTGCCACGCGCATCGCCCACGCCGGCGATCATGCGCTGGCCGCCGAGGCCGCCCATTTCGAGGATCTGCGCGCCACGGTTCTCGACCAATCTCGTGCCATTTCGACAACGGCGGGTGCCCTTGCCCGCCTCGACGTCGCCAGCGCGCTCGCCGAGCGCGCGACCGACGGCGGCTGGACGCGCCCAACGGTCGATGCATCTTGCGCCTTCGCCGTCGCCGCCGGACGCCATCCGGTCGTCGAGGCGGCGCAGCGCGCGGCACGGCGCCCTTTCGTCGCCAACGACTGCGACCTCGGCACCGATCAACGCGTCTGGCTCGTAACGGGGCCGAACATGGCGGGCAAGTCGACCTTCCTCCGCCAGAACGCTCTCCTTGCCGTCCTCGCCCAGGCGGGGTCGTTCGTCCCCGCCGGACACGCCCATATCGGGGTGGTCGACCGGCTTTTCAGCCGCGTCGGGGCGTCGGACAACCTCGCCCAGGGGCGATCGACCTTCATGGTCGAGATGGTCGAAACCGCCGCAATTCTGTCGACCGCGACCAACCGCAGCCTTGTCATCCTTGATGAGGTCGGGCGCGGCACCTCGACCTACGACGGGTTGGCGATCGCATGGGCAGTGCTCGAGGCGGTCCACGATACCGTCCGCGCGCGCTGCCTGTTCGCCACCCATTATCACGAGCTGACCCTGCTCAAGGCGCGCTTTGACGCCGTCACGCTCGTAACCGTCAAGGTCCGCGAGTGGCAGGGCGAGCTCGTCTTCCTCCATACCGTCGTCCCTGGCGCCGCCGACCGCAGCTACGGCCTTGCCGTCGCCAAGCTCGCCGGCCTGCCCGCCCCGGTGATCGCCCGGGCGAAAGTCGTCCTCGCCCGCCTGGAGGCAGGGCGGGCGCGCACTGGCGGGCTTGCCGCCGACCTGTCCGACCTCCCGCTATTCGCCGCCGCCCCGCCTGAAGTCGTCGCCGATGCCCTCCGCGAGCGGCTTGCAGCCATTTCCGCTGACCAACTCAGCCCCCGCGAGGCACTAGATTTAATTTATGAACTCAAGGGGCTATAATTACTGACAGGTTTTTCCCTCGTCGAAAGCTCACACACCTCACACGAATGAGGGGTGTTTTCGCGATCCGTGGCAACCGACATACCAGGTGCCGTAAATCTATTTGAAAACAAGCGTGTAGGACAGAGTTTTCTGTCCCGGTACCCGACGATAATTGTCTTTGTCACAGAACCCCCGACCCGCCCTTGCGCTCGTCCGCCCCTTCCCGCACGCTAAAGTCTTGGGCAGCGAGGGCGGCAGCATGACCACGGCGATTGGTGACGGCGTGAGCTTCCGCGACTCCGGCCTTGTCAAAGGGGTCGGCCTTGTGGCGTTGACCGCCGCAATTGTCAACGGCGTCGTCGGAGCGGGGGTCTTCACCCTGCCCGCCGTGATGGCATTGAACCTGGGCCCGCGTGCGCCGCTCGCGTTCCTGGTCTGCGCGGTCGCCATGGGCGCGGTCGTGTGGTGCACCGCCGACGCGATCCGCCGCGTGCCGACATCGGGGGGTATTTACGGCACGGTCGAGGCGGCGTTCGGGCCGCGCGCGGGCTTCGTCACCGGCTTTGTCGGCATCTGGCTGTCGAGCGTGCTGGCATGCGGCGGGATCACCGCCGCCTTCGCCGATGCGGCGGGCGCAGCCGTTCCGGTGCTGTCCGGAGCATTGCCGCGCGCCGCTGTTATCCTTGTCGTGATCGGCGGGTTGATGGCGGTCAACCTGCGCGGCGTCGAGTTCGCCGCGCGTTTCATCACTGTCGCCACGCTGCTCAAACTGATCCCGCTTGCGCTGTTCGTCGGCGTCGGCGTGTGGTTCATCGACTCCGCCAGTCTCTACGCCGGGGCGGCAGACAACAGTTCGGGTGGCGGCCTCGGCGGCGGCTTCGGGCGGGCCGTAATCTTCGCG
>JAYTXW010000163.1:0-6062 GCA_043742745.1 Sphingomonadaceae bacterium | reverse complement strand
CAGATGCGGGCGGCAAGCGCGCGCAGGCGCTGAACGTGCTGCGCGCGCGGCTCGACCTGCAGGGGACGCGGCTGTCGATCACTCGTGCGGACGACCCGTGGCAGCTCCTCAGTTCGCCCGATCTGACGGCGGCGCGGCTGCTCGGCGCGGTCGTCGCGCTCCCCGACTGGCAGGCCGATGTTCCCCGCATCGCGCGCGGGCTGATGCTGAACCAGCGGCGCGGGCATTGGGATACGACCCCCGCCAACGCCGTTGGCACGCTGGCGATGCGGGCATTCTCGGCGCGGTTCGAGGCGACGCCGGTGGCGGGGACGACGACGGCGGCGGTCGGCACGGCGAGCCACGCCTTTGTCTGGGGCAGTGCGCCACAGCCCGCGACGCTGCCATGGCCCCCGGCTCCCGCGCCGCTGATGCTCACCCACGCCGGAGCGGGTGCGCCGTGGGCGATCGTCACCAGCCGCGCCGCCGTTCCTCTAACAGTGCCTTACAGCAGTGGCTTCGCCGTCCGCCGCTCGGTCGCGCCGGTGACGCAGGCGGTGCGGGGCGTGTGGAGCCGGGGCGATGTGATGAAGGTGCGGGTCGAGGTCACCGCGCGGGCGCCGGTCGCGTGGGTCGCGGTCAACGACCCCGTGCCCGCCGGGGCGACGATCCTCGGCGGGTCGCTGGGAGGACGCAGCGACTTGCTCGCGGCGGGGGCGACGAGCGGGGTTCAACCGACCTTCGTCGAGCGGCGCACCGAGGCGGTCCACGCGCACTACGAGCGTCTCGACCGCGGGCCGGTGGTGTATGAGTACACCCTACGGCTGGGCAGCGCGGGGACCTTCCACCTGCCGCCGACGCGGGTCGAGGCGCTGTATTCGCCCGAGATGATGGCGTTGGTGCCGAATGCCGACGTGACGGTGGCGGCGCGGCGTTGAGCGAGGGCGGCCGCCGTACCCCCACCCCAACCCTCCTCACTCTCCGCTTCGCGGGGGGGGAGGGAGCAGGAAGGAAGGCGCGCTTCTTCTCTCTCCCCTCCCGGCGAAGCCGGAGAGCGGGGAGGGCCGGGGTGGGGGCTCTCGCCGTATTGGTCGCCCTCGTCGCGTTCACCATCGCCACCACACCCCCGGATCCCCCATCGTTCGCCGCCGTCCGCGCCGGGTGGAGCACGTCCGAAGCCCGCCTTCTCGCCCGCGACGGGCGCGTCCTCGACATCGTCCGCGCCGACGCCCGCACCCGGCGGCTGGCGTGGGTGCCGCTTGGCGAGGTCGCCGCACCATTCGTCGCCGCCGCCGTCGCGGCCGAGGACCGGCGCTTCTACGCCCACCACGGCGTCGACTGGCGCGGCGTCGGCGGCGCGGTGCGGGACCGCTTCGCCGGACGCCGGAGGCGGGGAGCGAGCACGATCACGATGCAGCTTGCGGGGCTGCTTGCCGACCGGCGCGGTGGCAGCCGGTCGTCGCTCGACAAGCTGATCCAGGCGCGCGCCGCCCTCGCGATCGAGCGGCGCTGGACCAAGGCGCAGATCGTCGAGGCGTGGGTCAATCTGCTGCCGTTTCGGGGCGACCTCGTCGGGATCGACGCGGCGGCACGGGCGCTCGCAGGCAAGCCACCGTCCGCGCTCGACGCGACCGACGCGCGCGTCCTCGTCAGCCTGCTCCCCGCGCCAACCGCGTCGCCGGCGCGGGTCGCGGCGCGGGCGTGTGCCGCCAGTACCATTCCGTGCGCCAGCCTCCAGCTGCGCACCGCCGAGATGCTCGGCCCCCGGAGCGCGCTGCCCGACCCCGGCCTCGCCCCGCAGGTCGCCGCGCGGCTGCTGATGGGGCGACGCGCGGTTACGACGACCCTCGACGCCGACCTGCAGGCGTTCGTCGCCGACACCCTCGGCCAGCAGTTGGCCAGCCTGGCGGGGCGCAACGCGCGCGACGGGGCGGCGATCGTCGTCGACAACGCCAGCGGCGACATCCTCCCCTATGTCGGCTCGGGCGGGGCGGCTTCGCGGTCGGGCGAGGTCGACGGTGCGCGCTCGCCCCGGCAGGCGGGGTCGAGCCTCAAGCCGATCCTCTATGAACTCGCGATTGAGCGGCGGCTGCTGACTGCCGCGTCGGTCCTCGACGACGCCCCGGTCGATCTCGATACCGCGTCGGGGCTGTACATCCCGCAGAACTACGACCGCAGCTTTCGCGGGCCAGTCAGCGTGCGGTCGGCGCTCGGCAATTCGCTCAATGTGCCCGCGGTGCGGACGCTGATGCTCGTCGGGGTCGACGCCTTCCGCGACCGGCTGTTCGACGTCGGCTACCGGGGGATCAGCCGCGACGGCGACTATTACGGCTTCTCCCTCGCGCTGGGGTCGGCCGAGGTGACGCTCGTCGAGCAGGCGGCGGCGTATCGGGCACTGGCGCGGGGCGGGCGGTGGTCGCCGCTCCGGCTGGAACCCGGTCCCGCAACTCCCGACCGCCGAGTGATGGACCCGGTCGCCAGCGCCATTGTCACCGATATCCTGGCCGACCCCGCCGCGCGATCGGCGACCTTCGGCCCCGACAATGGCCTCGAACTGCCGTTCCCGGCGGCGGTCAAGACCGGCACGTCGAAGGCGCTGCGCGACAACTGGTGCATCGGCTTCTCCGACCGCTTCACCGTCGCCGTCTGGGTCGGCAACTTCGAGGGCGACGCGATGGGGGCGGGCGTCTCGGGTGTCGTCGGCGCGGCCCCGGTATGGCGCGCGGTCGTGCTCCACCTCCACCGCGATACGCCCGGAGGGCCGCTGAGCAGGACGGGACCCGAGGCGCGCACCGTCCGCTTCGTCCCCGCCATCGAGCCGCCGCGCCGCGAGTGGTTCGTCCCCGGCACCGCGCTCGACACCGTCCGCGCCGCCGCCACCACCGCGCGCCCCCGCATCGTCGCTCCGGCGGACGGCACCGTCGTCGCATTGGACCCCGATATTCCGCGCGCGCGGCAGCGGATTGCGGTCGTGGTTGTGGGGGCGGGGCAGGTGGCGATCGACGGCCACCCGCTGCCGCCGCCACGGCTATGGTCGCCGGTGCCGGGGTACCACCACATCACGCTGACCGACGGCGGGCGACAGATCGATGCGACCCGGCTGACGGTACGCTAGGCGTGGTCGGTCGGGGTGCCTCTGCCCGCCAAATCCAACGCCAACGCGAATCGAAGGTCACGCCGACGCACGTGTTTTTGGATTCCTCATCGTCCGCCGGGTGAAATTCGCCGCGAAGGTCACGCTAACGTCATGCTCACGCGAAAAATTGTTTTTCTGTTCCGGGCGCAGGCCAGCGCACGGCACGGCGTATATAATCTTGTCTGGTTGTCCGTGCGTCATTCGCTGCTTACCTTTCGACTCGGCCGTTACAATAGGCAAAAAACGATCGTGTAGGACAGCGAAAAATGAGCCCCGGGCAGGGGGCAGCCCCGCCGCGAAGGGCTTGCGTGGCGTTCACCTCCGCGTCAGGCTGCGACGATGAAAACCACCCTGCTCGCCGTCGCCGTCGTCGCCGCTGCCACCGCTGCTACCGCTGCCACCGCCATCGCTGCGCCGTCGCCCGATCCGGTCGCGCTGAAGGCGACGATCACCGCCCTCGTCGGCTTCGGCACGCGCCACACCTTGTCGTCGCCGACCGATCCCGTGCGCGGTATCGGCGCGGCGCGGGCATGGGCGCGCGGGCGACTCAACGCGATCGGCGGCGACTGCGGCGGGTGCCTCGCTATCGAGACGATCGGCGACCGCTTCACCGGCCCCCGTGCGCCCGACGGGGTCCGCGTCGAGGACGTGGTTGCCCTCCAGCGTGGAACGACCGACCCGACCCGCGTCGTCATCGTCCAGGGCCATATCGACAGCCGGATCAGCGATAGCGCCGACGCGACCCACGACGCCCCCGGTGCCAACGACGACGCAAGCGGAGTCGCCGTCGTCCTCGAAGCGGCGCGGCTGCTGTCGCGCGAAAAATTTCCGGCGACGATCGTTTATGCCGTTCTGTCGGGCGAGGAGCAGGGGCTATGGGGCGGGCAGTTGCTCGCGCGCACGGCGAAGGAACGTGGTTGGCGCGTCGCTGCCGTCCTCAACAATGACATCGTCGGCAACACGCATGGGATCGGCGGTGAGCATATCGACGATAGCGTGCGCGTCTTCAGCGAGGGCATCCGCGCCGCCGCGTCGCTCGACGACGTGCACGCGGCGCGCGGCATCGGCGCCGAGGACGATGGGCCGTCACGGGCGCTGGCAAAGGTAGTCGCGCGGGTCGCGGGGGCGAGCCACGGGCTGAAGGTCTTCGCCGTTCGCCGCCCCGATCGTTTTCAGCGCGGCGGCGACCATCTGCCGTTCCTCGATGCGGGGTTCCCCGCCGTCCGGATCACCGAAGCGACCGAGAATTATGACCGCCAGCATCAGGATGTCCGGGTCGACGGCGCGCGGCATTACGGCGACGTCATCGCCGGGGTCGATTTTCCGTATCTGGCCCGCGTCGCCGCGCTCAACGTCGCCACCCTGCGCGAACTCGCGACCGCCCCCGCTGCGCCCGGTGGCGCGACGATCGCCGGTGCGGTCAGCGACGACACGACGGTTGCATGGGTGCAGGTCCCCGGCGCGACCGGCTACCGCATCCGCTGGCGGCGCGCCGACACGACCGCGTGGACCGAGGCGAAGGATGTGCCCGCAAACGCGGCGACCCTCGTCCTGCCGCACGTCAACATCGACGACCATTTCTTCGCCGTCGCCGCGCTCAACGGCGCGGCGGAGAGCATTGCGACCTTTGCCGGGGTCGTTCCCCGGCCACCACCGGGCGCGACGCGATAGGGGGACACGCATGACGCCGTTGCGGGGGGTGTCGGCGCTGCTGCTGGCGGCAATCACGCTGTCGTGGCCAACGGCGACGGTGGCCGATGGGTTGGCCCCGCGCCTCGTCGTTCAGGGGCCTGCGCCGCTGCCCAAGGCGCGCTTTGCGTGGTCGCCCGACGGCAAACTGCTCGTCAGTGTCTCGCCCGCGACGCGCGCGGTCCAGTTGTGGGACGGCGCGAGCGGCGACCTGATCGACAATATCGCGCTGCCGCTTGCCGACTCGCCGGCGGACCGCGACTATGCTGTCGGCGATCTGGCCTTCGATCGCGCCGGGACGACTGCGACGGTGGCGCTGTCGCTCGGCGTCATCGGCGGGTGCCGGACGTTCCGCGTCGATGTCGCGCGCCTGACCGCCACCGCACTGCCGACGCGGCCGCGTTATTGCTTCAGCCACACCGACGGCCGCCTGCCAGCGTCGCCGCGCGGCGCGGCGATCGTCGAGACCGACGACGGGGCAATGCTCCGTTATCCGGGCCACCCGCCGGTCAAGCTGGGCGATGCCACGCCGTGCGTTTTTACCCGGGTTGTGCTGTCGCCCGACGCGGCCGATGTCGCGCTGCTGCGTCCGGGGACGCCGCCATCGTTGCTGGGCCATGCCCCACTCGCCGGCGAGACCTATCTCGAAATCTGGAACCTCGTGCGCGGCACCCTTCCCCGCCGGGTCCGCCTGACCAGCGTCTATGGCGAGGTGCACTGGCTGGCGGGCAACCGCGTCGCGCTGATCGCCGACACTGGCCCTGCTTCCGGAAGCGAGGCGGCCGTCGCGCCCACGGTCGTCATCGACGTCGCGACGGGGCGGGTCGAAACGCGGTTGGCCGGGCGGTGTCTCGTCACGCCTTATGGCAGCCGCGGCGATTTCCTTGGCGGGAAACCGCTCGACTGCACAGCGTTGCGGACCACGACGGGGTCGGTCCCGCTGGGGGTCTGGGTCGGCGCGCCGAACGGGCGCTGGCATCTTCACCCCGATCCCCGGCTCGCGCGGCTGCAAATCGAGAAGATCGTCGCTTCGCCCGATGCGCGGACGGCGATCATCGTGACTCGCGACGGGCGCGGTGGCGGCGCTGCCGACCTGGCGAACGCCGGGGTCGGGCGGGCGTTCCTTGTCACCGGTGACCTCCGTGCCGCCCCGCCGCCCCGCGTGACCAACATCGCGCTGCGGTTGGGTGATAACGAATGGATCAACTCGGTTCGGTACAGCGCAGACGGCGCCACCGCGTATTTCGTCGTCGGCGAG
>JAYTXW010000162.1:0-1582 GCA_043742745.1 Sphingomonadaceae bacterium | reverse complement strand
ACTGCTCAACGTCGCGGCGCGGCCGTCGAACCGGCCGTTGTCGCGCGTGTCGATGACATCGACGACCGCCTCGATGCCCGAGCCGCCGAAGCGGTGGCGCGCGTTGAGCAGGATCGCCTGCCCGCGCGGACGGCTGACGACGTCGTCGCGCCCGCCCCCGAGCGCGTCGGGGAGGTCGAGATTGATCCGGCCGGCGTTCGCGACGAGGAGCGCGTTGCGCTGAGTGACATCGCCGCCGAGGCCCAGCGGCAGCGACGTGATCGCGCTGCCCAAGGCGACCCCGCCGAACGCCGGTTTGAGCACCAGATTGTCGGTGCCGAAAACGTTGATCGCATTGCCGACGGGCAGGGTGGCGAGAAAGGCGGCAGGGTCGTTGGCGTAACGCTGCTGCCGGGCACGCGCGGCGAAGTCGCGGTCGCCGTAGCGGAGGTCGCCGCTGCGGCTGACGCTGGCGGCGATCGCGATGTCGGTCTGGCCATGATCGGGGCTGAAGCCGATCCGTCCCTCGAAACGGACGGCCGGAGCGTCACCGCGCGTGGTGATGCCCGTGGTCAAATCCGCCTCGACCCCGCGATAGCCGCGACGAAGGATGATGTTGACGACGCCGGAGGTCGCGCCCGGGCCGTAGATACCCCCGGCGGTCGCGGTCAACGTCTCGATGCGCTCGACCACGCCGATCGGGAGGCCGTTGATATCGGGCTGATCGAACGCATACGGCAATCCGGGCAGGCTCGGCATCCGACGGCCGTCGATCAGCACGAGCGTCTGGGCCGGACCCAGGCCGCGCAGGTTGATTTCCGAGCGGGTCGATCCGGCCCCGCCGACGAAATCCTGGGCGGGGCTGGCGATCTGCGCGTTGGCCGGAAGATGGGTGCGGCTGAAATCCTGGATACTGTCGGCGTGGGTGTCTTCGATGGCCCGTCGCGACGCGATCTGGTACGGTTGGATATCGCCCGCCGTGCGCTCGATGTCGCCATTCTGCGCGCGGTGGCCGACGACCAGGATTTCCGGGACCGTTTCGATGGGAGCGACCACCGGCACCGGCGGGGCGTCGGCGGCGGCGATCACGATCGCGTCGTCGCCGGTGCGATGGAAGCCTAGCCCCGAACCCGCGAGCAGTCTGGTCAGCGCGGTCTCGACGGTCATCACGCCGTGCAGCGGGGGTCCGACCCGCTCGCCGACGAGCGCCTCCGAGAACAGGATATCGGCCCCGGTCTGTCGGCCGACGGCGGTTAGCGCCGCGGTCAGTCGGCCGCCGGGGATATCGAGACGAGCAACGCCTTTGGCATCCGCCGCCGAAGTTGCGGCAACGGCGACTGCCAGTAGCAGTTGCCTCAGTTCAGTCCGCATCGCCCCACCCACTGGCCACCGACAGAATATCCTGTCGGGATCGGAAATACACTGAGGATTCGTCCGACGCCTGCGTCTTCGTCTGTGAACACAAACCGCAACGGGGAAACAAGTGATGACGACAATGATGACCCTAATACCAACTCTCACTGACATTCACCCATGGGCCCATTGGCGCAGTCCGAGCGACATGATGCGCCATGGCTGATCGGTGAGGCGGTTCCAGGCGAAG
>JAYTXW010000161.1:0-17848 GCA_043742745.1 Sphingomonadaceae bacterium | reverse complement strand
GGGTCGATGGCATGGGCAGTCAGCAAATGACGACAGTCGACGCGGAGGTCAGGGCCTATGCGAGCGGGCCGGTCGGCAGCGTCGACCGCCTGATCGCGCTCCACGCGCGCGCCGTTCCCGATCAGCTCGCGATCATCGACGCGACCGCGCGGATCACCTGGGCCGACCTCGATATGCGGATCGACCAAATCGCCGCGTCGCTCCAGCGCGACGGCGTTGTCCCGCGCGGGACCATAGCGATTTGTGCACTCAGCCGGATCGATTACGTCGCGGTATTCATCGCTGCTGTCCGGGTCGGGGGGGCGGTCGCACCGCTGTCGCCGTCGTCGACGCCCGATCAACTTGCGGCGATGATCGTCGACAGCGGCGCATCGCATTTGTTTGTCGATGCGGTTGTCGGGGCGGCACTCGCGCCGGTCCTTGCCGGTTTAACCCCGCGCATTATCGGCTTCGACGCGGGCGCGCCGGGGACGCCGATCGACGACTGGCTCGCGCCGACCGGCAGCCGCCCGATACCGGTGCCGGTCGATCCGGCGGCGGCGTTCAACATCATCTATTCGAGCGGGACGACGGGGACGCCCAAGGGTATCGTCCAGTCGTTCGCGATGCGCTGGCCGCATAATCATCTGACCGATCCCCCAGGCCATGGCCGCGACGCGGTGATGCTGCTGTCGACCCCGCTGTATTCGAACACGACGCTTGTCGCGCTGTTTCCGACGCTGGCCGGGGGCGGGACGGTCGTGCTGATGCCGAAGTTCGACGCGCGGCGGTTCCTCGAATTAAGCGCGGTGCACCGCGCCACCCATGCGATGCTCGTCCCCGTCCAATATCGGCGGCTCCTCGCGGTTCCGGACTTCGACGCCTTCGATCTATCAGCGTACCGGATGAAGTTTGCGACGTCGGCCCCATTCGCCGCCGAGCTCAAGGCCGAGGTTCTCCGCCGCTGGCCGGGCGGGCTGATCGAATATTACGGCATGACCGAGGGCGGCGGCAGTTGCGCCCTGCTTGCGCACGACTATCCGGACAAGCTCCACACCGTCGGGAAGGCGATGCCCGGCCACGACCTCCGCGTTATCGGCCCCGACGGTGATTTCGCGCCCCCCGGCGTTGCGGGCGAGGTCGTCGGGCGGTCGGGGGCGATGATGACCGGCTATCACAACGCCCCGGCCAAGACCGCCGAGACGATATGGTTCTCGCCTGCTGGCGACCGCTACATCCGCACCGGCGACATCGCGAGCATCGACGGCGACGGTTTCTTCACGCTGATCGGGCGGGCGAAGGACATGATCATCTCGGGCGGGTTCAACGTTTACCCGGTCGATATCGAAGCCGTTCTCAAGGAGCACCCAGCCGTCGACGAGGCCGCGGTGATCGGCGTACCCTCGGTCGAATGGGGCGAGACTCCGGTCGCATTCGTCACGCTGCGCGCGCCGGTGGAACCGGAAGTATTGCGCGTGTGGGCGAATGCCAGGCTCGGCAAGATGCAACGTATCAGCGCGGTGGAAATCGTCGCCGAACTCCCCCGCAGCGCGATCGGCAAGATCCTCAAGCGCGAGCTGCAAGACCGGTGGCGGGCGGCGGCGGCATGACCGCCCTTGCAGGCATCACTGTCGTCGATCTCAGCCGCGTTCTCGGCGGGCCGTATTGCACGCAGATCCTTGGCGATCACGGTGCCGATGTCCTCAAGGTCGAGCCGCCGCAGGGCGATGAGACGCGCGGGTGGGGCCCGCCGGTGGCCGATGGCGCGTCGGCGTATTTCCTCGGGGTCAACCGCAACAAGCGGGGGATGGTGCTCGACCTCAAGACCGACGACGGCCGCGCGGCGCTGCTCGGGCTGCTCGCCGGGGCCGACGTGCTGGTCGAAAACTTCAAGACGGGGACGATGGAGGGCTGGGGCCTCGGCGATCTGGTCGATCGATTCCCCCGGCTGGTGCACTGCCGGATCAGCGGCTTCGGGGCCGACGGCCCACTTGGCGGCTTGCCGGGGTATGACGCGGCGGTCCAGGCGGCGACCGGGCTGATGAGCATCAACGGCGACGCCGCCGGGGCGCCGGCGCGGCTCGGGGTGCCCGCCGTCGACATGGCGAGCGGGTTGAACGCGGCAATCGGCATCTTGCTTGCGCTGGTCGAGCGTGGGGTCAGCGGGCGCGGGCAGTTCGTCGACATCACGCTGTACGACTGCGCGCTATCGATCCTCCACCCACACGCGGCGAACTGGCTGAGCGGCGGCGCTGTTCCGGGAAGGTCGGGCAACGCGCATCCGAACATTGCGCCGTATGACAGCTTCGCCGCGCGCGACGGGACGATCTTTCTTGCGGTCGGCAATGACGGGCAATTCGCCAAGCTCTGCGTCTTGCTCGACCTCGCCGACGTCGCCGCCGATCGGCGCTTTGCCGACAACCGGTCACGGGTGGTCCACCGCGACGCGCTCAAGGCGGTGCTCGAAGCGGCGCTGGCGGCGCACGGCGCGACCGCAATCGCCGCGCGGTTGATGGCGGGCGGGGTGCCGTGCGCTCCCGTCCTCGACGTTGCCGCCGCCCTCGCCCACCCGCACACCGCCCACCGCGCGATGATCGTGGACGGGGAAGCCCCAAGCATTGCCTCGCCGATCAAACTGGGGCGAACCCCGGCGACGTACCGCCTTGCGCCACCGAGGTTTGCTAAATGACCGGACGCTGGTTCGACGAGTGGGCGGTCGGCGACCGGATCGAGCATCCGATCCGGCGGACGGTGACCGAAACCGACAATTTGTTGCTGACTGCGCTGACGCACAATCCACAGCCGCTCCATCTCGACGCCGAGTACGCCGCCGAGACCGAGTTCGGCCGCATCGTCGTCAACGGCACCTTTACCTTCGCGCTGATGGTCGGGATTTCGGTCGGCGAGACGACGCTCGGGACACTCGTTGCCAACCTCGGCTACGAACACCTCGTCATGCCGAAGCCAGTATTCATCGGCGACACGCTACGGGTGTTCTCCGAGGTGAACGAATTGCGTCCGTCGAAGTCGCGCCCCGATGCCGGCGTCGTCACCTTCCGCCACGAGGCGATCAACCAACGCAACGAAATCGTCTGTTCGTGCCTGCGGCTGGCGCTGCTCAGGCGGAAGTCATGAGGCTGCGCTCGCTGCTGTTCGTCCCTGGCGACCGTCCCGAGCGCTTCGCCAAGGCGGCGGCGAGCGGGGCCGACGCGCTGATCCTTGACCTTGAGGACTCGGTTGTCGCTGCCGCCAAGGGCGCGGCGCGGGCGAACATTGCCGCTTGGCTCGCTGCTCCGCCGTCGCTGCCGGTGTTTGTCCGGATCAATCCGCTCGACAGCGGAATGCTCGACGCCGATCTGCGCGCGGTGCTCGGCGGCGCGGCGTTCGGCGTCGTCCTGCCCAAGGCGGAAGGGCCGGCGTCGTTGACGACGCTGGCAGGGCGGCTGGTCGGGACCGACCTCAAAATCCTGCCGATCGTCACCGAAACGCCGCGCGCGATGTTTCACCTTGGCGAGTATGGCGGCGTTACCGACCGGCTGATCGGGCTGACGTGGGGGGCGGAGGACCTGTCGAGCGCGGTCGGCGCGACGACGGCTCGCGAAGCGGTCACAATCCTTGGCGGCCGCTACCGTCCGCCGTACGAACTCGCGCGGTCGCTGACTCTATTTGCCGCCCGCGCCGCCGGGGTTGCCGCGATCGAGACTGTCTACCCCGATCTCGCCGACGCAGCGGGGCTCGAAGCCTATGCGACGCGCGGGCGGCAGGACGGGTTCAGCGGGATGCTCGCGCTCCATCCTAACCAGATCGCGCCGATCCACGCAGGGTTCGCGCCGACCGGCGCCGAGATTGCCCATGCGCGTTCCATTGTCGCGCACTTCGCGGCGGGGGGCGGGGCGGGGGCGCTGCGCCTCGACGGGCGGATGGTCGACGCGCCGCACCGCGTCGCTGCCGAACGTTTGCTTGCCAGTCTCGACTGACAATATTGCAGTTGCGAAGAGGACAAGCGTCAGTCATCGTATCGTCATCGATCCGGGGGTGCGGCATCATGATCACACGGCGTAATCTTCTCACCCGGCTCGGGATGCTCGGCGGTGTCGGCGTCACTGTTCAGGCGATGCAGGTCCTCGGGTTGAACGGCGCGGCGTCGGCGCAGGCAATGCCGACACTCCCGTTTGGCAAGGGCACGCGCGTCGTCGTCCTTGGCGCGGGAATCGCCGGCCTCGTCGCGGCGTATGAGCTCGAACAGGCGGGGTTCAGCGTCACCCTGCTCGAGGCGCGCGACCGCGTCGGCGGGCGCGCGTGGACGGTCCGCGACGGCGACAAGATCGAAATGATCGGCGAGGCGACGCAGACGGCCAAATTCTCGGACGGCATCTATTTCAACGCAGGGCCGGCGCGCATCCCCAGCTTCCACGCCGGGCTGCTCGGCTATTGCGACAAGTTCGGTGTGCCCCTCGAGGTTGAGGTTAACTCGAGCCGATCGGCGTACATCATGGCGAAGGACGGGACGAAGATTCGCCAGCGCGTCGCGGTCAACGACCTGCGCGGCCACATCGCCGAGTTGCTCGCGAAGGCGCTCAACCAGGGGTCGCTCGACACCGCGATCAGCGCCGCCGACAAGGCCAAGCTGCTGCCGTTCCTCAAGATGTACGGCGATCTCGACGGCACCGGCCGCTTCGTTGGCAGCGAGCGGTCGAATTTCGGCCATGCACCGGGGGCGGGGGTGACCTTCGCCGATGCCGCGTCGGCGCTGCCGCTCGAACAGTTGCTCGCGAACGAGCAGCTGCCGTTCACCCTGTTCGACGATGCGATGTACATGCAGGCGACGATGGTCGAGCCGATCGGCGGGATGGACCGCATCCATGCCGGCTTCGACCGTAACCTGCGCGCGCCAGCGATCCGCGGCGCCGAGGTCACGCGCATCCGCCATTCGGCCACGGGTGTCGATGTCGTCTATCGCGATAAGAAGTCGGGCGCGAGGCGAACCGTCAGCGCCGATTATATGGTCTGCACGATCCCGTTCGCGGTGTTGAAGGACATCGACACGGACTTTACCGCCACGACGAAGAGCGCCGTGGCGTCGGTGATGTACGACTATTCAAACAAGATCGCGTTCGAGGCGCCGCGTTTCTGGGAGAAAGAACAGATCTACGGCGGCATCTCGTTTGTTGGTGGTCCAACCAGCCTCGTCTGGTATCCGTCGGCGGGGCTCCATACCGTGCGCGGGATGCTGCTCGCGTGCTACGGCTCGGGGCCCGAGGCGGCGGCGTTCCAGAAATTACCGATCGTCGATCAGATCGCGTTTGCGCGCGGTGTCGTCGATCGGCTCCACCCCGGCCACGGCGGCGACCTCGTCAACGGTATCGCGGTCAACTGGCACAAGGTGGCGTATAGCCTCGGCCCATGGCCCGATTATAACGATGGCAAGGGCGGCGTTGGCCCGCAGGAAAAGCCGATCGATACGCCGTATTTCCGCCACCTGCTCGAACCTGATGGGCGCGTCTATTTTGCAAGCGCCGCGCTCAGCCAGACCCCCGGCTGGCAGGAAGGCGGGATCGCCTCGGCGCGGGCGCAGATCGCCAAACTCGCAAGCCGCGCGGCAGGGGATACGCCGGTTCGCAGGGCGGCGTGACGACGCCCGCCCCCCGCGCGGCGGCAGTTATCCTGCGGCCAGCGATGGCGGCGGATGTTCCCGCGCTTGAGGCGCTGATCGCCGCGTCGGCGCGCGCGCTCGGTGTCGGTTTTTACACTCCCGCTGAGACCGAGGCGGCGATCACCCATGTCTTCGGCGTCGATTCGGCGCTGGTCGCCGACGGTAGCTATTTCGTTGCCGAGGCTGACGGCACGCTCGCCGGGTGCGGCGGGTGGAGCGCGCGGCGCACTCTGTTCGGCGGCGACCGCTTTGCTGCGCGCGAGGACGACCGGCTCGATCCCGCGACTGACGCCGCGCGCATCCGGGCTTTCTTTGTCGCCCCCGCCTCTGCCCGGCGCGGCGTGGGTGCGGCGTTGCTCGCCGGGTGCGAGGCGGCGGCCCGCGCAGCTGGGTTCGCGAACGGGGCACTCATGGCCACGCTGCCGGGGGTTCCTTTCTATGCCGCACACGGATACGTCGCCGGAAAAGCCGTCCACCATGACTGCGGCGGTGTTGACGTACGCTTTGTGCCAATGACGAAATCGATCGCTGCCGGACGTTAGCGTCGCGCACGATTCCTGCGACAAAGTGCCCGCAAATGTAATGGTACAGTCGTGACACGCTCGTTGGCGCAACAACCTTGCGAAACTGTCACCCAAATGACACGCGCAGCACAATCTTTGCTGCGGCGCAGCGTGCGCGATTTACAACGACCACGGATCAGATTTAGCAGTGATGTGTGGCGTGTGGCCCACCAGCATTAATTGACGACCCGGGGGAATTTACCATGTTATCAGGGAACGTTCATCGCGCTTTTGTTGGCGCTCTTCTCGCCACGGCCGCAGTCGCGCCGGGCCAGCTTTGTGCGCAGCAGGTTGCTGCTGCTGATACGTCGGCGAAGGTGGCGGCGGCGAACACCGAAGCGGCTGAAATCATCGTCCTCGGCACCCGCCGGACCGATCGTACCGTCACGAGCTCGGCATCACCGGTCGATGTTATCAGTGCGGTTGAACTCCGCAGCCAGTCGTCGGCAAACCTGCTCGACGCGATCAAGAACATCGTTCCCTCGTTCTTCGTTGGCCAGAACACGATTTCCGACGCTTCGACCTTCGTCCGCGCGCCGTCGCTTCGCGGCCTGCCCGGCGACGAAGTTCTCGTGATGCTCAACGGCAAGCGGTACAACCGCTCGGCGCTCGTTCAGGTTTACGGCGGCGGCGACACGGCGCTGTCGTTCGGGTCGCAGGGGTCGGACATTTCGGCGCTGCCGTCGATCGCGATCAAGAGCCTGCAGATCCTGCGCGAAGGTGCCACCGCTCAATACGGGTCGGACGCGATTGCCGGAGTCATGAACTACGGCCTGCGCGACAACAAGACCGGCTTCGAGGTGACGGCGCGCTACGGCCAATTCTATGAGCACGGCGACGGCAAGTCGAAGGAGATTTCGGCGAACCTCGGTCTGTCGCTCGGCGAGCGCGGATTTATCAACATCAGCGGCGAGTATGACGACGAAGGCCAGACCAGCCGCGGTGCCACGCGCATCAGCGCGCTCATCTTTGCACAGCAGAACCCTACCCTCGCCACGCAAATCCCCAACTATCCGGGTCCGGCGCAGATCTGGGGATCGTCGCCGAGCCATGGCTTCAAGGCGGTCGTCAACGCTGGCTATGACGTGACCGACAGCAGCAAGCTCTATTTCTTCGGCAACGCAGCGTCGTCGAAGGCAAACGAAAGCTTCAACTATCGGTCGCCGATTAGCGGCAGCGCCCTCGACATCAACGGCGTTACACGCAACTTTTCGACTAACAGCTCGCTCGCGCGCATCTTCTACCTGACTCCGTGCCCAGCCGGTAACGCAACGTGCCCGGCGAACGGCTTTGTGTCGAACGGCAACACCTTTAGCTTGAAGTCGATCTACCCCGCTGGCTTCACGCCGCGCTTCGTCGGCAAAACCGACGAGCTCTACGGTGTCGTCGGCTATAAGGGTCACACCGACGGCGGCTTAACTTACGACCTGTCGGCGACGACGAGCCGCAACCAGCTCGCGCTGTCGATGTATAATTCGCTGAACGCTTCTTATGGGCCGCAGACCCAGACCGCGTTTCAATTCGGCAAGCTGATCCAGAAGGAAACCGACGTCAACCTCGACCTGACCCAGCCAGTCGACGTCGGCTTCGCGAGCCCGCTAACTATTTCGGCAGGGGCGGAATATCGGCACGAGGATTACACTCAGACGGCGGGTGACCTCCAGTCCTATGGTGCCGGACCCTATGCCCTGGCGCAGCCGCTGTATTTCAACAATGGTGGTGGTGTTTACACGCCCGCTGGCAGCAGCGGCGGCTCGGCCCCGGGTGCGAGCGGTTACGGCGGCACCAACCCGATCGCCGCCGGCACGTTCGGCCAGAACAGCTATGGTATCTATGCCGGGCTCGAAACCGACATCGTCAAGGAGCTGAGCGTCGGCGTCGCCGGTCGTTACGAGCATTACAACAGCTTTGGCGGCGCCTTCGTCTACAAGGCGAACGCCAAATATGACTTCTCGGACAATTTCTCGATCCGCGGTACGGTTGGCTCGGGCTTCCACGCTCCGTCGCCCGGCCAGTCGAACGACGAAATCCTGACGACGACCTTCGTCGCGGGCAACCAGGTTCAGGTCGGCACGTATCCGAACAAGGATCCGATCGCCGTGTATTACGGCGCGAAGACACTCGGGCCGGAGAAGTCGTACAACTACGGCATCGGCTTCATCCTGAAGCCCGCCCGTGCCCTGACGCTGACGGTCGACGGCTACAGCATCTACGTCACCAACCGGATCGGCGTGTCGCAGACGTTTAACGTCACGGCAGCCGATGTTGCGGCGCAGCCGTCGCTGAACGCGGTCGGCGTCGGCGGCGCAGTGACGTACTTCACCAACGCCTTCAACACCGTCACGCAGGGCGTCGACCTCGTCGCGACCTATCGAACCGCGCTCGTCGAGCCGGGTGACCTGAACATTACTCTGGCGTACAATTTCAACCGGAGCCGGGTGACGAAGCGCGATCCCAAGGTCATCAACGACGCGCAGGTGGTTGACATCGCTCACCTCGCGCCGAACCATCGCGCGACCCTGTCGGGCGTGTGGAGCCATGACCGCTGGGCCGTCGTTCTTCGCGAAAACTACTACGGCGACTGGATCGACGCGAACGACTACCCGATCCTCGACGCGAAGGGGTATCCGATCGGCCAGAAGTTCGGCTCGAAGTTCACGACCGACATCGACGTGAGCTATGATGTGACGAAGTTCTTGACGCTGTCGGTCGGCGGCAACAACGTGTTCAGCTCCAAGCCGGACAGGATCAAGCACAACCCCGGCGTCAACAACATTTTCGCGGCGACGAATGCTCTCGGCGATGGTCAGATTTATCCGCGTAGCGGCGGGCCGTTCGGCATCAACGGCGGCTTCTGGTATGTCCGCGGCCGGGTCGCTTTCTAGGGGCTGGCTCGATTTATCGATCGACATCGGGGGCATCGGCGCATAGCCGGTGCCCCTCTTTGTTTTTTCAGGGGAACCACCATGCGCCGTATGTTGATTGCCGCCGTCGTCCTCGCCAGCCTTGCGTCCGCCGCGTCGACGCAGGTCGTCAAGTTTCCCAATACGCCGCCGGGGCTGATCCTGCAGGGGGCGAGCGTCGGGTCGAAGTCGACGTTGCTGTTCCTGTCGGGTCAGCTCGCGTCGCCGATCGACCCGGCGAAGGCGGCGGCCCCTCCGGCGACGCTGACGATGGCCGATTACGGCGACACTAAAACTCAGACGATCAGCACATTGACCAAGATCAAGGCCGCGCTCGCCGCCCATGGTTACACAATGGCCGATGTCGTCAAGCTGACGGTGTTCGTCGCGGGCGACCCCGCCAAGGGCGGCAAGATGGACTTTGCGGGCATGAACGAGGCCTTCAAGATGTTTTTTGGCACGCCCGACAACCCAAGCACCGTTGCGCGCTCGACGGTTCAGGTTGCTGCACTCGCTGGTCCGTCGTTCCTCGTCGAGATCGAGGCGACCGCCGCCAAGTGACCGGTTGCGCCGGTTGCGGTGTCAGCTAGTCTGGCGGCGCGTGGCGGAACGGGGGGCGGCGATGCGTGACTGGCAGACTGGATTGGGGATCGGCCTCGCGCTGATAGCCGCACCCCTTATAGCGGCGATTCCCGATCTACCGACGATGCTGTCGTACCCTTTCATCGACGGGCTGACGGCGGCGCGCGACGCCGATCGGATCGCGTGGACCGGGCACACCAAGGGTATCCGAACGGTGTGGACCGCGTCAGGTCCGGGCTTCGTGCCGCGCGCGGTCAGCGTCGCGGGTGGCGATGATGGGCAGGAATTGACCGGGCTGACGGTCGCCCCCGATGGCAAGCGCCTCGTCTGGGTCCGCGGCGGCGACCACGACGCCAACTGGGAGGAGAACGGTCGTCAGCCCAACGCAGCGGCCGCGACCGATCAGCCCAAGCTGGTCCTGTGGACCGCGCTGGCCACCGGCGGTCCGGCGGTCGCGATCGGCGAAGGCGACGCTCCGGCGCTGGCCAACGATGGCCGCCTCGCCTTCGTCCGGAACGGCGAGTTGTGGGTCGGCACCGCAGCCAAGGACGGTGCACGCCGCGTCTACGACGAGGGCAAGGTCCGCGATCTCGTCTGGTCGCCCGACGGTAGCCGCCTCGCCTTTGTCTCGGGGCGCGGCGATCATAGCTTCGTCGGGGTCTATGCCGTCGCCGCGAAGACGGTGACGTGGACCGCGCCGTCGACGGGGATAGACACCGACCCGGTATGGTCGCCCGACGGCACGCACGTCGCCTTCACCCGCCGGTTCAACAACGGCGGCGCCCCCGACCCCCTACGTATCGACGTGCCCCAACCATGGGCGATCGTCGTCGCCGACGTGGTGAACGGCGGGGGCCATGTCGTGTGGAACAGCCCCAAGACGCTCGTTGGGTCGTACACCGGCGTCCCCGGCGGCGCGAGCCTGCGGTGGCTGGCGGGCGACACGCTCGTGTTCCGTGCCGAGTTCGATGGCTGGGCGCATCTTTATGCACTCCCTGTGGTGGGGGGCGTGCCGACGCTGCTGACGCCGGGCAACTTCATTGTCGAAAACGTCGTGGTCGACCGCGGCGGCAAGACGGTGCTGTACACCGCGAACACCGGCGCGACCGCCGGTGACGACGACCGCCGTCATGTCTATCGCGTCGCTACCGAGGGACGTCCGCCGGTTGTCGTGACGTCCGGCACCGGTCTCGAGTTCACGCCGGTTGCCGCCGCGTCGGACCAAATTGCGCTCATCTCGGTGACGGCGACGCGCCCGGCGGGACTGATGATCGTGAGCGGCGGCGGCCAGCACCTTGTCGATGCGCCGCCGACCTATCCGGCCACCGCGCTGGTCGTCCCGCAGCGTGTAACTTTCACCGCTGCCGACGGGACGCTGGTGCACGCCCAGCTGTTCACCACCGGCGGCGCTCCGAAAAAACCAGCCGTGATCTTCGTCCACGGTGGGCCGCCGCGGCAAATGCTGCTCGGCTGGTCGTACATGGATTATTACAGCAACGCTTATGCGGTAAACCAGGCGCTCGCCGCGCGTGGCTTCGTCGTCCTGTCGGTTAACTACCGCCTCGGTATCGGTTATGGCCGCGCATTCCAGCACCCTGAGCATGGTGGTCCGGCAGGCGCGAGCGAATATCAGGATGTGGTCGCCGGCGCGAAGTATCTCCAATCGCTCCTTGGCGTCGATTCCGCCCGGGTCGGCATCTGGGGCGGGTCGTACGGTGGCTATCTGACCGGCCTTGCGCTCGCGCGAAACTCAGACATCTTCAAGGCGGGCGTCGATCTTCACGGCGTTCACGACTGGTCACGCCTCCTCGCCGAAGAGGCTGCGCCCGCGAAACGCTACGAACAGGGTAAATGGGCCGACGAGCTCCGCACCGCCTTCACCAGCTCGCCCGACGCCGATATTGCGACGTGGCGCTCGCCGGTTCTGCTGATCCAGGGCGACGACGACCGCAACGTCCGCTTCAACCAGACGATCGACCTCGCCCGGCGGCTCGACGCAGCGAATGTGCCGTACGAGGAGCTGGTTCTGCCCAACGAGATCCACGGCTTCCTCCGGCACGAGAGCTGGCTCAAGGCCGACGCGGCGACGATCGATTTTCTCACGCGCAAGCTGACGCCGTGATTTGACGATCGTGTCGCCACGCCGCTAAGCCGAGCGACATGAAGCGAACCACTGGACACGACCGCGCCATCACCTCGACATGGCATCCCGCTACCCAAGCGGTGCGGGGGGGCACACTACGCTCGGACTTCGGCGAGACAAGCGAGGCGATATTCCTGACGTCGGGCTATGCCTATGACAATGCCGAGGAAGCCGCCGCGCGCTTCCGCGGCGAACGCCCGGGCATGACCTACTCGCGGCTGCAGAACCCGACTAACATGATGCTCGAGGAGCGGCTGTGCCTGCTCGAAGGCGCAGAGGCGTGCCGCGTCACCGCGACGGGCATGGCTGCAATGTCGACGGCGCTCATGTGTCACCTTTCGGCGGGCGATCACCTTGTGGCGGGGCGCGCGCTGTTCGGGTCGTGTCGGGTCCTTGTCGATACGATCTTGCCGCGCTTCGGCATTCAAACGACGACCGTCGACGGGCGCGATCCGCAAGCGTGGGCGAAGGCTCGCCGCCCGAATACGAAGGCCTTTTTCCTCGAAACCCCGGCCAACCCGACCCTCGACGTTGTCGACATCGCCGCTGTTGCTGATATCGGCCACGATGCCGGAGCGCTGGTCATGGTCGACAACGCCTTTGCCTCGCCGATCCTCCAGCGCCCAATGACAATGGGGGCCGATGTCGTGATGTATTCGGCGACCAAGACGATGGACGGGCAGGGGCGAGTGCTCGCCGGAGCGGTGCTCGGCACCGAGAAGTGGATGACCGACACCTATCTCGCCATGGCGCGGCACACTGGTCCGGTGCTTAGCCCGTTCGCGGCGTGGGTCGTCCACAAGTCGCTCGAAACACTTGACCTGCGCGTCAGGCGGATGGATGCAAACGCTGCTGCCGTTGCTGCCGCGCTCGATGGCCGCCTGCCGCGCCTGCTTTACCCGGGCCTGCCCAGCCACCCGCAGCACGATCTCGCGATGCGCCAGATGAGCGGCGGCGGGACCATCCTTGCGCTGTTCGTAGAGGATCGCGCTCAGGCGCACGGCCTGCTCGATGCGCTCCAGTTGATCGATATTTCGAATAACCTCGGCGACTCGCGCTCGCTGATGACCCATCCGGCGTCGACCACCCACGCCAGCGTCGCCGTCGCCGTCCGTGAGGAGATGGGGATCACCGAGGGGATGTTGCGCCTGTCGATCGGCCTCGAGGACCCCCGCGATCTTATTGCCGACCTCGACCAGGCGTTGCGGGCGGTGGGGCTGTGAAGGCTTTCTTCCCCTATGCTGCGACCACGGCGGGCATCACTGTCCGCGTTGCGCCGCGCTACCTCGACGAACAGTCGGACCCCAACAGCGGCGAATGGGCGTGGAGTTATCACATCCGCATCGAAAACGGCTCGGCCGACGACGTCCAGTTGCTCAGCCGCCATTGGATCATCACCGACGGCGACGGTCGCGTCGAGCACGTCCGTGGCCCCGGTGTCGTCGGTGATCAACCGGTGATCGCGCCGGGCGGAGCGTATGACTATGTCAGCGGGTGCCCGCTGCCGACGTCGTCAGGGACGATGACGGGGACGTTCACGATGGCGGCGCGCGAAACGCTGTTTGACGTGGCGATTCCGCTGTTCTCGCTCGACACGCCCGATGCGCGGCGGGTGGTACATTGAACGCCCTTTGCTTCCTCCCCCTACTCTGCGGCTTCGCCGGTCGGGGAGGGAGCAAAAAGACAGGGGCGCGCGAAAAATGAAGCGTACCCATCTCCCCCTCAACGCGCTCCGTGTGTTCGACGCCGCAGCGCGACATCTATCGTTCACCAAGGCGGCCGATGAGCTTGCCGTCACTCCCGCCGCCGTCGGGCAGCAGATTCGTGCACTTGAGGACGTTCTCGGCACCGTCCTGTTCAAGCGGATGACGCGCAACCTTGAACTGACGCCTGAGGCGACGCGCGCGCTCCCGGCGCTGCGGGCCGGATTTCTCGAGCTGGAGGAGTCGGTGCGCATCCTTCAGGACGCGCAGGGGTCGAAGGTGCTGACCATCGCCGCGCCGCGCGACTTCACCGCGAAATGGCTTGGCCCCCGGCTTGCGGCCTATGGCGCGGCGAATCCCGAGATGCGGTTCGCGGTCGAAAGCGCCGACGGCGGAGTCGATTTCACCCAGGCTAACCTCGACCTTGCCGTGACCTACGGCCCGACCCCCGACGTCGAGGGCCTCCACGGCAAGCCACTCGACGACGGTGCAATGTGCGTCGTCGGCCTGCGCGGGGTCGACCCGATGCGGCGGATCGACCATCCCGGCAGCGGCTGGGAGGCAGCCGACGGCGCGCGGATCGTCCTTAGCGTCGCCGATGCTGGACTCGCGCTCGACGCGGCGGTCGCAGGGCTGGGCGTCGCGCGCATTCCGGCGCTGATCGCCGCCAGCGCTCCGGCGACGTTGATGGTCACGCCGGCGGGAACGTCGCCGGCCGCCTATTGGCTCATCGCGCCGACCCCGCAATGGCGACAGGCGAAGGTTCGCGCGATTATCGAGGCGCTCACCCGGTAACGTCGCCGTACTATTGCCCGAACGCCGCCTCACCTGCTCGCGCGAGCGCCTCGCGCGCGGCGGCGAATAGCGCCCCGGCCTTGGCGCGGCATTCGGCATCTTCGCTCGCGGGGATACTGTCGGCGACCACCCCGGCCCCGGCCTGGACGTGCATCACTCCGTCTTTGACCACGGCGGTGCGCAGGACGATGCAACTGTCCATACTGCCGTCGGGCGAGAAATAGCCGACGCCTCCGGCATAGGGGCCGCGCTTTTCGGCTTCGAGGGCGTGGATGACCTCCATCGCGCGCACCTTGGGAGCCCCGCTAACCGTCCCGGCGGGAAAGCCAGCAAGCAGCGCGTCGATGGCGTCGTGTTTCGGATCGAGCATGCCGCGCACGTTCGAGACGATGTGCATGACATGGCTGTAAAATTCGACGCCGAAGCGGTCGGTGACGACGACGCTGCCGGGGGCAGCGACGCGCCCGACGTCGTTCCGCCCAAGGTCGAGGAGCATCAGATGTTCGGCCAATTCCTTCGGGTCGGCGAGGAGTTCGTCGCGCAGCCGCGCATCGTCGACCGCGTCGCGCCCGCGGGGGCGGGTCCCCGCGATCGGGCGGATCGTGACGTCGCCGTCGCGGACGCGGACGAGGATTTCGGGCGACGACCCGATGAGCGCAAAGCCCGGAAGGTCGAGGAAATACAGGAATGGCGACGGGTTGATCCGCCGCAGCGCACGATACAGGTCGAACGGCGGCAGCGGGAAGTCGACGGTGAAGCGCTGCGCCAGCACAACCTGGAAAATGTCCCCAGCGGCGATCAGTTCCTGTGCCGCGGTGACCATCGCCTCGTACTGGCCGGACGGCAGGATCGGCCGTACCGCGCCGTCGGGGAGTGACTTGGCTTGCGGCACCGCCGTCGGAACGGGACGTGCGAGGCGCGCTTCGGCGGCGGCGATCGCCTCGACCGCGCGGGCGTAAGCGTCGGGGGCAGCCCCCGGATACACTGGGGCGACGAAAAATAGCTCATCCTTCAACCGGTCGAACACCAGCACCAGCGTCGGGCGAACAAACAACAGGTCGGGAATGCCGAGCGGGTCGGCCTTGGGTTCCGGCAGGCGTTCGGCAAGGCGCGCGGTGTCGTAGCCCATCGTGCCGACGAGCGTCGCCAGCGCCGGTGGCAGTCCGGCGGGAACGTCCATCCGGCACGCGGCGACAAGGGCGCGAAGTTCGCTCAGCGTGCCCCCGGCGCACGGCACGAACGCGGCGCGGTCGGTGCGCCAGTGGCGGTTGACCTCGCATGCGTCGCCGGTCGCGCGCCAGACAAGGTCGGGGTCGAGGCCGAGTAACGAATATCGCCCGCGTACCTGCCCGCCTTCGACGGATTCGAGAAGGAAGGCACCGCTGCCGGGAGTGCCGAGCTTGAGCATCGCCGAAACCGGCGTTTCAGTATCAGCGACCGTCCGCCGCCACACCATCGCGCCACGCCCGACCGCCAGCGCGGCGATGAAGTCGGGCGGCGCGATGTCGTCGGGTAAGCCGCCAGCCACCACTATTTGGCGGTGCCGGTGATCCGCGCGGTGGCGGCGGCAAGTGCCGCCGAATTGCGCTGGACACCGACCGCGCGCTCGACCGCTTGGGCGAACGCCGCACCAATCTCGTTCGGTGCGTCCTTAGTAAACTGCGCGCGGACGCTTTCGATCAGCGCCGGGGCCGCCGCCGTGTCACCGGGAGTCACTGTGTCGACATGGACGACCCAATAGCCCTGCGGCCCGGCGGGCAGTGCGCGACTCGCGCCTGCTGGCAAGGTGACGAACAGCTTGACCGGCGGCGGCACCTGGGCCGCTTGGTTGAGATCGATCCGGCGTCCACCGAGCGGCTGTGCGGGCGGCAGGTTGTGCGCGGCGACGACGCTTGCGAAGGGCCGGTTCTTCGCCGTCTCGGCGACGATCGTGTCGGCTAGCGCCTTGGCCGCCTTGAGACGGGCGTCGGCGATATAGGCGCCGACGACGGCGGCGCGGACGGTAGCGAGCGGCTGTGCGGCGGGCGGGGTGACATCGCCCAACTCGACGATCGCGAAATGGTCTTTGCCGATCGGCTGGAGCGTCGGTCCGTCGGACGGGTCAGCGTCGAACACCTTGGCGACGAGTGGTGCGGCGGCGGGCGCAACGACGAAGCTGGGGTCGGCGGGGACGCTGCCCGTGCGCGTGACGCCGGGAACGGCGGCTATGGTCAGGTTAAAGCGTTTGGCAACGTCGGCGAGGCTGGTCCGGCCCGACAGCGCATCCTCGATCTTGCCAACCGTGTCCAATAGCAGCGCGGTCGAGCGATCGTCTTTCAGTTTGGTCGCGATCTCGGCGCGTGCGGCGTCGAAAGTGCGCGCGCGGGCGGGGGTGATGCCGGCGACGCTCACGACGTGCCAGCCAAACGGCGATTGGACCGGCGCAGTCGTCAAGCCTTTAGCCAACGCAAAGGCGGCATCGGCGACCGCTGTACTTGTCGCGTTGGCGAACTTGGCCTTGGTCTGCTCACCGATGTCGATGTCGGCGGCAGCGAACCCGGCCGCCTTGGCCGCGGCGGCAAAGCTCTGTCCACCCTTGACGGCGGCGGCGATCGCGCTCGCTTTGGCGGCATCGGGAACGACGACCTGAAGCAGGGTGCGGGTCTCGGCCCCGGCATAGGTTGCGGAATTGGCATCGTAATATTTGCGGATGTCGGCGTCGGTCACCGCCGCCCCCGCGCCGAGGCTCGTCCGGTCGATCAGCGCATAGCGAAAGGCGCGGCGTTCGGGGAGGGTAAACGCGGGGGTATGTGCGGCGTAGAAGGTGGCAAGTGCGGCCTCCGTCGGCGCAGCCGGGGCTGGCATCGCGGCGGCGGGGACGATCGCAACGGCGCCAGTGCGCGCTTCGAGCAAAAGCGCGGCATAGGGCTCGGCCATGCCGCGCGGCACCTGCGCGGCGGCAATGACCGGCGTGATGAGCTGTTTACGAACAAGGTCGTTGCGCAGGCCGTCGCGTAGGTCGCGCTCGCTCAACCGCTGCTCGGACAGGATCCGGCGGTACGTCGCCTGATCAAACTGGCCGCCGAGACGGAAGGCGTCGACGCTCGCGATTTCGCCGTCGATCGCGCGCTCGCTGGTGGCGATGCCGTTGTCATGGGCGAAGCGTTCAAGCGCGGTCGTCGCGATCAACTCCTCGTAAACCTCGCCGACAGCGCCCTGCCGCGCCGCCGTTCGCGCATCGATCTTGGGATCCTGCTGGCGGGCGCGGCGCAGGGTGCGGTCGAATTCGCTGAGCAGCTTGGCCTCGGCGATGTCGGTGCCGCCGACCGTCGCGACGCCGCCGCCGCTCGTCAGCCCGCCGAATGATGTGTTCCCGACGCCAGAAATGGCAAAGGCGACGAGCACAAGCCCGAACAGCGCTAAAGCGAACCATGACGTCAGATATTTGCGGAACAGCGAGATCATGGACGCGGGTCATAAGCAGCGCGGGTGGCGGGGGCAAGGGAGGCACCGACTTGCACAACGCCGTCATCCCCGCGAAAGCGGGA
>JAYTXW010000160.1:0-3320 GCA_043742745.1 Sphingomonadaceae bacterium | reverse complement strand
GCCACCGGCTCGGGCTTTCACATCGCCGCGCACAGCGAAGGATGACCCATCGTTGCGGCCGGGAGTGGCGCACGAAACAATGACAATCGCGCCACTGCTGCTACTGTAAGCTCGTGGTCGCGAGGGGACAAATCAGGTGAACACGGCGGCCATTGCGAAAAAGACGCAGATCGTTGTCGTCGGCGGCGGCGCGGGTGGCCTCGAACTGGTCGCCAAGCTCGGTCGCGCGCTCGGCAAGGTCGATTATGACATCATCCTTGTCGACAAGGCGCAGACGCACATCTGGAAGCCATTGCTCCACGAAGTCGCGGCGGGGTCGCTCGACGCCAACCTCGACGAGGTTGGCTATCGCGGCCACGCCCAGCGCTGGGGATATCGCTTCTTCGACGGTGCCCTCGAAAATATCGATCGCGATGCGCGCCAGATCGTCATCGCGCCAATCGTCGAGGACGACCGCGAGATCGTCGGCCGCCACCGTATCCGTTACGACTATCTCATCCTTGCCGTCGGCTCGGTATCGAACGATTTCGGCACGCCCGGGGTGCGCGAACACTGTATCTTCCTCGACGAGCGCGCCGAAGCCGACCGTTTCCGCCGCCGCCTGCTCAACCAGTGCCTGCGCGTGTCGCGCGCGATGGCAGCCGATCCAGCGTCCGACGCGACCGTCGATATTGTCATCGTCGGCGGCGGCGCGACGGGCGTCGAACTTGCCGCCGAGCTCCATATGTCGGCGGCGAGCCTCGCGATGTACGGCCTCGAAGTCTTCGACGCCGCGCGGTTGCGCACCGTCCTCGTCGAAGCTGGGCCGCGCATCCTGCCGGCATTGCCTGAAAAACTTGCGGCGGCGGCGCGGACCGAATTGGAGGCAATCGGCGTCCGCGTTTTCACCGACGAGATGGTCACCGCGGCGAGCGAGAACGGCATCACGACCAAGCGCGGCGACGTCATTGCCGCTGACTTGATGGTGTGGGCGGCAGGCGTCAAGGGTGCCCCCTTCATGGCCGAAATCGGCGGGCTCGAGACGACGCGCGGCAACCAGCTTGTCGTCCGCCCGACGCTGCAGACGACGCGCGACGACCGCATCTTTGCGATCGGCGATTGCGCGAGCTATGTCCCCCCCGGCGGTTTCCGCCCCGTCCCGCCGCGCGCGCAGACCGCACACCAGATGGCCGACATCGCCTTCCACAATATCCGCGCGCTGATCGGCGGGCGGAAGCTCAAGCCGTTCATGTACCAGGACCACGGCAGCCTTGTCAGCCTCGCGCGTTATGCGACGGTCGGCAGCCTGATGGGCAATCTTGTCGGCGGCAAGATGGCGGTCGAAGGGCGGCTGGCGCGGTTCGTCTATATGTCGCTCTACCGCATGCACTTGATTGCGATCCACGGGTGGTGGAAAGGCGTGTCGCTGATTGCGATCGGCCACGTCAACGCGATCGTCCGCCCGAAGTTGAAGCTCCATTGACCGGCGCACCCCGCTCTCCGCAGAGACCCGCATGATCGACCGCCCGTCGACCCTGATCAGCGACGCCGTTATCCTCCGCCCGCTGCACGCCGACGACTGGGACGCGCTGTTCGCCGTCGCGTCCGATCCCGAAATCTGGGCGATCCACCCCGCGCACGACCGCTGGCAGGAGCCGGTGTTCCGCGCCTATTTCACCGAGGCGCTCGCGAGCGGCGGTGTCCTCGTCGTTCTCGATCCCGCAACCGGCGCGGTCATGGGTGCGTCGCGATATGACAGCGATCGTGCGGGTCGGCACGAAATAGAAATCGGCTGGACCTTCCTCGCCCGCAGCCACTGGGCGGCCCGACCAACCGCGCGATGAAGGCACTTATGGTCGCCCACGCCCTAGGTTCGCCGGCCCGTCCCGGTCACGACCGTGTCATCTTCCTGATCGGCGAAGACAACCTCCGCTCGCGCCGCGCAATCGAGAAAATCAGCGCGGTTCTGACGGAGCGCGTCGATCCGGGTTTCATGGCAGGGAAGCCGGTCCGCCATGTCGTCTATGCGATCGACCGAGCCGGGTTTGAGGCGGGGCCTTTGGCGAACGTGAAAACTGGCGTCCAAGTGTCGCTAACAGCTTGATATCATGACGCTGCTTATGACCCCACACGATAGAGGGGTAAAATAACGACCCAGCCGTGGCTTCAAAGAAACTGGCAGCAGTTCACAACGAGAAAGCGCGGCTCCTGTCGCGCGCTCGGCCTCACGCGACGGCGCTACGTCGGATCGGGGTGTTTAGGACAGCGGTTTGTGACTTCATCCGACCCCGGTAGCGGACTCTCGGTCCTGCCGCTTGCGGGGAGGTGGCGCGCACTTGCGCGACGGAGGGGCGGGAGATCGAGAAGCCGCCCCGCCCGGTCACACCTCCCCTCCACCATCGCTGAAGGGCGACGGTCCCCCTCCCCGTGAGCGGGGAGGATCAAGCAGCCCAGCCGCTTTCCACCGCAAAGTGGCGGACCGGCCCACTGCCCCTCACTCCCGAAATTCCGCGATCTCCGGAATGCGCGTAAACGCGATCTTCGGCCCTGAACTCCGCGTCGCCCCGGCCCGGTCGTGCCCCACCGTCACCGCGTCGCGTCCGAAGCGGGTGTTCATTCGGTCGATCGCAGTCGATAGCGCGAGGCGGCGGCGCTCGGTGGCGGGGGTGACGGCAACCCCGCCCCCCGCTTTGGCATCAAACAACGCCAGCTGCGTCTCGGCGGCGTCGGTCAGTTCCATGAAGGTGACCGCGACCTGGCGGTAGCGCGCGTCGGGGAGCTCGGCGCGCATCCGGCTCCACAGGCCGTCGAGCACGTCGAGCAGGGTGAAGCTGTCGTGCGCCGCGGCCAGTTTCTGCCCATGCGACCAGCGCCCGCCCGGCAGTGCCGCCATCCGCCCGCTCCACGCGGGGGCATTGCCGCTCGTCACGGCGATCCCGCCCGGCCCCCCCTCGCCCTTGACCGACAGGACGACGAACGCCGTCCGGCACTCCATCCGGCGCAGGCGGGTGGCGGCCTTCAGGCACAGCCGCCGGGCGACCAGCCGCGCGCGGTCGGGCGCGCGGGTATCGGGGCCAAGGACCTGGCTGTGCCCGATCGTCCGCCGCTGCGTCGCGAGCTCGGGCAGGTCGGCTCCCTTGAGCAGCCAGTGGAGGCGCTCGCCCCAGATACTGCCCCACACGCTGCGCGCCTCGCGCGGGGTCAGCGCCAGGATGCGGTCCATCGTCACCACCCCCGCCGCCGCCAGCCGCCGTTCCATGTTCCGCCCGACGCCGGGAATGTCGTTCGGCTGCAATGCGCGGAGCCGCGCCTCGCGGCAGGCGTCGTCGAGGACGGTCAAC
>JAYTXW010000159.1:0-2765 GCA_043742745.1 Sphingomonadaceae bacterium | reverse complement strand
ATAACAGGATCTTAATATATTGGCACGGAATTTGCGCACACATGCCCAGAAGCGGCCTTCGCTTCAGTAAAAAGGGTAGCTTAAATGAATATCGCTCTACGCTCCGTATTCGCCGCCGTTGCGCTCGTCTCGGTTGCTGGCGCTGCCAACGCCGTCATCGTCCCCGGCGTCTACAACACCGGCCTCGGTGTCGGCGGCGTCGCGCTTCCTGCCGGTGATGGTCAGGTCGATGCCAACTACGTCATCGTCGCCAGCAACAATCCCGCGTTGACCATCGGTGCCCACGCGCTGACCTACTACAACCCGGCCTATCTTCAGGACGGTCCGCTGTCGCGCATCGTCAACGGCACGGGCGACGGCGCGGGCTTCAACGGGTCGGTAACGACGTTTGAAACCACGTTCGACCTGACCGGCTTTGATGCCGCCAATGCGACGATATCGGGCCAGGCCCTGTTCGACAATTTCGGCACGATCAGCCTGAACGGCAACGCCTTTGGCGGGACGATCACCGGCTTCGGGTCGCTGTCGCCGTTTGGTACCAACGCCAACATCTTTGTCGCCGGGATTAATGAGCTCGACTTCACGCTGAACAACCAGGGCGGCCCCGAAGCCTTCCAGGTTGCCGGCCTGACAGTCACAGCGGCCCGACTGGCGCCGGTCGGTGGCGTTCCTGAAGCGGCGACGTGGGCGATGATGGTTGCGGGCTTTGGCCTCGTCGGCGTCAGCGTTCGCCGTCGTTCGCGGACCGCCGTCGCCGCCTAAACGCGACGTCGGACTGAATGTTGAGGGCGTCGCGCTGGTCGCGGCGCCCTTTTCGTTGTTAGATCGTGGTGATGACCGTCAACCTCGCCGCACTGACACGCCTGCTCGCCCGCGCTGGTCATGATGTGACCGTCACCGCCATCACCCCGCTCACCGGGGGCGCCTCGTCGGCGACGTTCGCCGTGGAGGCGACGCGCGATGGCGCTCCGTGGCCGCTGATCTTCCAGCGCAGCGAAGGAGCGGCGGGGATGGCGAAGGCGACGCAGGCGGAGCTTCAGCGCATCGCTGGAGCGCACGGGGTGCCAGTGGCGGCGGTCGTGGCCGTGACGCGACTGGACGACGGGCTTGGCGACGGCTTTGTGATGGCGCGGGTCGATGGCGAGACGCTCGCACCGAAATGGCTGCGCGGGGACGGATTCGCAGCGGCGCGAGCGGGGATGACCGGGCAGTGCGCGGCGGCGCTCGCGGCGCTCCATGCGGTGCCACTCGCGGCGGTCGCGCACCTGCCACTGCCGAGCGGGTCGGCGCGGGAACAAAATGCGCGGCTGTTCGACCATTACCGCAGCTTCGGCGTCGACGAGCCGGTGTTCGACCTTGCCTTTGCGTGGTTAGCCGAGCGCCTGCCCGACGATCCGCCGACCGTCGTGTGCCACGGCGACTTCCGCAGCGGCAATTTTATCGTCGGGCCGGACGGTGCGGGCGAGGGTTTGCGCGCGGTGCTCGATTGGGAACTTGCACACCTTGGCGACCGCCATGCCGACCTTGGCTGGCTTTGCGTCAATGCGTGGCGGTTCGGGGTGTGGCAGCGCCCGGTCGGCGGATTCGGCGAGCGCGGCGAGCTTTACGCCGCCTACGAAGCCGCTGGTGGCGCGGCGGTCGATTGGCAGCGCGCGCATATCTTCGAGGTGTTGGGTACGCTACGGTGGGGCGTTTCGTGCTTCCAGCTTGCCGACGATCATGTGTCGGGGCGAGTGCGATCGGTCGAGCGTGCGGCGATTGGGCGGCGGGTTAGCGAGGTCGCGGCCGATCTGCTCCACCTGCTCAAATACGGGACGGTCTGATGGCGGGGCATCCGAGCGCGGGAGAATTGATTACCGCAGTGCGCACCTTCATCGCGGGGTTGGCGCTCGAAGGCCGCGATGGCTTTCACGCCAAGGTCGCGGCGAATGTGCTGGCGATCGTCGAGCGCGAATTGGCCGCTCCTTCGCCGATCGGTGTGCTGGGTTTGAATGACGCCGCCCTGTCCACCGCGATCCGAGCGGGCATCCTTACTGTCGCCACTCCGGGTTTGGTCGACGCGCTGATCGTCGCCACCGTGGCGCGATTGCAGGTCGACAACCCGCGCTATGCGACGCTCGCACGGTTGAAGCCGATCTCACCCAACGCCGCAGTGCAGCGATGAACGGTTGCACCGACGCGGCAAGGGGTTAAACCGACCGCGTACGAATTCGAGGAACACGATGGCAACCGCCCGCCCCCAGGTCCGACCTTCGGCCCGCCCGCTTTCGCCACACCTGTCGATCTGGAAGTGGCGGGTGCACACGGTCACCTCGATCATGCACCGGATTACCGGCAACGCGATGGCGTTCGGCGCGGTCGTCCTGTTCCTGTGGTGGCTGATCGCCGCCGCAACCGGGCCGGCGGCCTATGCGACCTTTTATGCGGTCGCGACCGGCTGGGTCGGTGTCGTCGTCGGCATCGGGCTGACGTGGACACTGTTCCAGCACATGGCGAGCGGGATCCGCCACCTCGTGATGGATACCGGGGCGGGCTACGATCTTGCCACCAGCAAGGCGACAGCGACGGCGACGTATATCGCGTCGCTGTCGATGACGCTCGTCGTCTGGGGCGCGATATTCCTGAGCAGGGGCCACTGATGGGTACGGGAACTGAGATCGGTCGCGTTCGCGGCCTTGGTGCGGCGAAGTCGGGGGTCGGCCACTGGTGGCATCAGCGGGTGACGGCGGTCGCCAACCTCGCGCTGCTGCTGTGGTTTGTGTTCT
>JAYTXW010000158.1:0-2555 GCA_043742745.1 Sphingomonadaceae bacterium | reverse complement strand
AGCTGCGCCACCCCGGTCCCGACCGTCGATTATCGCGGACTCGCCGATCTAGTGCCGGGCAAGGCGGGGGCAAGCGACGCCGGCGTGCCGTATCAACTGACCGATTCGCGGCTCGTCATCGGACTAGTGCCGGCGGGCAACGGCAAGGAACTTGTGCCACCGATCAGTCTTGATCCGGTAACGGTGGGCTGCAACGCTGCTGGGTGCTATCCACTTGAATCCGCAGCGGGGGCGACACCGGTGCGGTTGGCAATGGCAGTTGTGCCGATCCCGTTTGCCGGAGCGGTGTTCGCGATCCACCCGCACCGTCAGGGTCTGATCACGACATCGCTCGCGCCGACATATTTCCCCAACTCGCTCCGGCTGCAGGCGCTAGCGATCGAGGCGAAGGACCATCGGATCGAGGTGATCAATGCCGTCGGAACGATCGCCCGGGGCCTAGCGGGCGTCGCGGCGGGCAAGGCCTTCGCCAATTTCACCGTATCGAATGCGATGGTCGAGCTTCATCTGCCGATCATCGTAGATCTCGCCCGCGCACGCACGGCGGTCAGCGATAACGTCGCGATCGCTCCCGCGACCAACCCCGGCTGGGATATGGCCGCCGACTTTCTTGATCCGATAGCGCCTGCGACGCTCGGCTTCCGCGCTCGAGCCGCCGCCGACACTGTTCATCATGGTATCGTAACGTCGATCTGCCGCCGGTTTCGCGTGCGTCTTCTCTACGGCACAGGCATCGACCTTGCACTCGACGCCGACGTCGCCGACCCGGAGTGGCTCGTCACGATTCCCTTTCCACCGAGGGGCATCGTGACGTTTCACCCCCTGTGCGGTGCCGACATTCAGTCGCAAGCCGTCGCCCAAATCGGCGTCGATCAGATCGCCGCTGCATTCGTCAACAACGTCAACGCGATCGGCGCGGCCGCACGATAGCCGCGCCGTAACGTCCTAGTTGGGCTTGGCCGCGTCGGAGGTGTTGGTCCCGCGCGCCGTCGTCTCGGGATTGTTCATTGCCCCCGGCGCTTCAGTGTTGGTCCCACGCGCGGTCGTTTCGGGATTGTTCATCGCGCCGGGTGTTGTCGCGTCGGGCGTCGCCGCAGGCGTCACGGCGGGGGCTGCCGGTTCGGCGGCAACGGTTGTGGTCGTGGTCGTGGTTGCCGACGTCTCGGTCGCCGCCTTCTTGTTACAAGCCGTCAGTATCAAGCCAGCGGCGGCCAGCAAAATGATTGTCGTGCGCATGCTTTGTCTCCAGGCTTGTAATACATTAAGCTAACATGACTGTTGCTCGGCTCCAATCGCTTTCTGGTGGTGCCGCGCGCGCGAACGTGGACAGTCGTGACGACGCACCGGTATGAAGGTCTGTTCTCGACATGCCGACTTGGGCTAGGATGATCGGGTGATGACAGCAGTTGGCTCGCCTCAGACCGCCGGAATAGACGCCGACGGATCAACCGTTCGACAAATTACTGCGATCGCGGCGCCACCTCCGTCAATTGGATCGGTGTCCCGAGTTCGCCGGTCTGGCTCTCCGTTCCACGGAGCCGACTGATGGCGCAACCCGAAAACCCGCTCGAGGACTTCCGCGTCGCATTGGCAGCGACATTGCGCGCGCTTGGCCACGAGCCGGGACTCGATCTTGCGTACACCGCCGACAAGCCGTCCTGCTACGGCGACCAGGCCAAGGTACCGCAACCCGGGCGCGCGTTGGGTGCCGATCAAGTTGCCGAATCGCGCGGTTGGGCCGACTCGTTCGCATTGCGCCGCCGCCACCATGACGCGCGCGCCTTCGCCGTCGACCTTCCCCCTGCTGGTATCGCGCGCGACATCGTTCAGGCGGTTGAGCAGGCGCGAATCGAGGCAATAGGCGGGGCCGAGATGGACGGCGTTGCGATCAATCTCAACCTCATGACTGAAGCGCGGGTGAAGACCGACCCGATCGTTCGCGCGCGCACCGCCGACGAGGTGCCGCTGGCGACCGCACTTGGGCTGGTGGTTCGCGAACGCCTGACCGGGCGCGCTCCGCCGCGCATGGCTGAAAGCGCCGTCGCACTGGTTCGTGACGAGATCGAGGCGAAGGCGGGCGCCCATCTCGACGACTTGGCCGCGAACGTCGGCGATCAGGCGGCGTTCGGGCTGGTGATGCGCCGCGTGTTGAACGACCTTGGCTTGGGCGACGACCCTGACGCGACGCCCGACGACAGCGACGATCAATCCGACGGTGGCGACGATGACGCTCCCGGCGATGAGGGGCAGGACGAAACTGGCGAAACAGCTGGTCAAGAAACGTCGGTCGAAACGCGCGCCGAGGAGACGTCAGAGACGACCGACGAGACCGAGACGCGCGAGGTCGAGATGGACACTGAAGCGGTGTCCGAGGCGGAGATGGGAGAAGAAGGCCGCGAGGGGACAACGCCGTGGCGTCCGAACACCCCGCTCCACGACTTGCCCGCCGGGTTCGACTATTCCGCCTTCACAACCGCTTATGACGAAACGATCGCCGCTGAGGAGCTGTGCGACGCCGAGGAATTAACGCGGTTGCGCGGATATCTCGATCAGCA
>JAYTXW010000157.1:0-7362 GCA_043742745.1 Sphingomonadaceae bacterium | reverse complement strand
CCACTCGGTGCGCTCGGTAACAATTGCTGCGACCCGGGCGGCGGCGGTGGCGCGGTCGCGGACGATCGCGGCGGCGGCGTCGCGAGCGGCAGCAAGGGTCGCGCGGGCCGATTCGTTCGCCGTTCGCGCATTGAAGGCGGCAGCGGCCAGAGCGGAAACACCTGAACCGATGGCCGTCGCCGCGTGTGCGGCCGCGACCTCGCGCGCAAAGGCGGCAGCGTCGTCGCGCAACCGCGCAATCGCTGCGGCGGTCGCCTCGGCGCGGACCGCGGCGCGGGCGACTTCGGTGTCGGCGGCCGCCAGTGCGGTCCGGGCGACGTCGTGGTCGCGCTCGGCCGCAGCGCGTTGCCCGCGCGCGGCGCGGTCGGCGGCCAGTGCATCGGCGGCAGCGGCGTCCACGGCAGCAGCGACTGTCTGCGCGCGAAGGACGGCAGCATCAGCCGGCGGAGCCTCGACGGCGACCGTCTCGAGCCGGTTGCGCGCCGTCAGCCGCTCCGCCGTTGCCGCGCCACCTGCGCTCCAGTCGCGGAACCCGTCCCAGCGCCACAGCCGCCCGTCGCGCGTGACCAGCCGCTGACCGGGGAGGAGGTGCGTTGCGAGCGCCGCCGCATCGCGGTCATCGACCAGCCCGGTCGCGGCCAGCCGTCGTGCCAAGGCGGGCGGAACGGTGGCGCGCAACGTGGTCGCACCGTCGGGCAGTCGCGGGCCATCGCCGCCGCCGTCGACCCAGAAACGTCCCACCGACGCATCGCCCCCCAGCGCGTCGCCGTCCGGGGTTAGCGTCGCCGCCAGATCGTCGCCAAACGCGGCGGCAAAAGCACGTTCCTCGCCCGCTGCAACCGTGATCTGGTCGAGCAACGTCGTCGTCGCACCGGCGGCGAGAGTGCGCAGTAGCGCATCGCGTTCGGCGGTCAGGGCTGCTGCTGCGGTGCGCGCAGCGGTCAGATCAACAATGGCTGCGGTCCGCGCGGTTTCGGCGGCGCGGCGGGCATCCTCGGCATGTCCAATCGCCTGCGTCGCGGCGTCGATTGTCGCCGCAGCCCTTACGACGGCAGCAGCCGTCACCGCACGCCGCTCATCAAGTCCCGCCACGTCCGGCATCGGCCCGGCCGCGAGCCGCCTCGCCTCCGCATCGGCGTGCGCCTGCCGCGCCGTCGCCGTGTCGAGCACTGCCGCCGCTGCGTGCGCCGCCGCTGACGCCTGCGCGTGCGCCTCGATCGCTGCCGACAGCGCCGCCTCGGCGGTGGCCGCGTCGCACTCCGCTGCGGTCACCGCCGCCGCCGTCCGCGCACTCGCGGGCACGGCGGCGTCGATCGTCACGGCCAGTGCCGCCGCCTCGTTGGCCAGTCGCTCAACCGCCACGGCCGCGTCGTTGGCGAGGCTATCTTCGCGGGCGCTGTCACGATCGATAGCAACCGACAAAGCTGTCAACACGCTGCGTCGCGCCGCGATCCGCTCGACCTCCGCGACCAAGGCGCGTCGCGCCTGGGTGACGGTCTGCGCGGCAGCGGCAGTAGCGGCGGTCGCACCGCGCCGAACGGGCAACGTCGTCGCCAGTGTCGCCTGCGCCGTCGCCGCGACGGCGGCAGAACGGGTGGCGGTGGCGACTGCATCCTCCGCCAATTGCGCCGCGTCGGTCGCGGCAGTCGCCGCCGTCGTCGCCGCCCACAAGCGGGCAAAGACCAGCGCCCGCTCGGCCTCGTCGAGCGCGGTCGAAACCGTGCGATAGCGTTCAGCCGCCTTTGCAGCGCGCCACAGCCCTGCCGCAGTCGCCGCCTGTGCGGCGATGACGTCGTCGAGCCGTGTGAGGTTCGATTCGGTCGCCCGGAGCCGCAGTTCGGCTTCGTGGCGGCGGACGTGGAGGCCCGAAATCCCAGCAGCTTCCTCGAGCAAGGCGCGCCGCTCAGCGGGCTTGGCGGCGATGATCGCACCGATCCGCCCCTGGCTCACCAGCGCGGGCGAATGCGCTCCGGTCGCAGCGTCGGCAAACAGCAGCGCGACATCGCGGGCGCGAACATCGCGGCCATTGACCCGGTACGCCGAGCCCATGCCGCGCTCGATCCGGCGAACAACCTGGAGCGTTTCGTCGCCGTCGGTCATTGGCGGTGGATCGGATACCGTCAGCATGACTTCGGCAAAGTCGCGTCCCGGGCGCTGCGAAGTCCCGGCGAAGATCACATCGTCCATGCCGCCGCCACGCAGCGATTTCGCCGACCCCTCCCCCATCACCCAGCGGATGGCTTCGAGTAGGTTCGATTTGCCGCAGCCGTTGGGTCCGACGACGCCGGTCAGCCCGGGCTCGATCCGCAGCTCAGCGGGATCGACGAATGATTTGAACCCGGCGAGGCGAAGGCGTTCGAAGTTCATTTGCCGCTAGTGAGGCCCTGTTACGACCCGCTCCCATGCCCGACCACCCGCCAAAATATGCTTATGGATGGTTGGGCGGAGGAGCGGAACGAAACAGACTTTCACATCACAGCGCCGCGTCGAGCGCAGGCTTGAGCTTGGCCCAGTTCGCGGTATCGGCGAGCGTCTTGCCGTTGATGACAAATGTCGGCGTCCCCGTCAGCGCGTAATTCTTGTTGGCGTCGTCACGGATCGCGTTGAGTTTCGCGATGCCTGCCTTGTTGGACGTGCACCGGTCAAACGCCGCGCGGGTCATGCCGCGCGTCCGCATGAAGCCGTCGAGGCCACCGTTGACCGCAAACGCGGTGATCTGCTGCTCGGGCGGCAGCGCAGCGAGTCGCTTCTGGACGTCGTCGGGCAGCGCCTTCGTAAACGGCAGTGTCCATTGCGGCTGCGCGTCGTAAAACGCCTCGATCAGCTTCATGCCCGCCGTCGGGGGCTGGCACCGGACGAGCAGCGATGGGGCGAAGTCGACGCCGTTGAGCAGGAACGGGCGATATTCATAGCTGACCTTACCGGTGGCGATATACTTGGCGCGCAGGGTTGGCACGCCCTCGTGCGCGAACGCCCCACAGTGCGAGCACGTCAGCGACCCGAATTCGAGCAGCTTGACCTTGGCATTGGGATTACCCTGACGGATCCCGCCCTCCGGCGTCGCGACGACGGTGTCGAGCCAGTTCGCTGTGGCCGTCGGTACGGCAGGCGTCGCGGTAACTGTGGTCGTGCTCTTAGCCTTGTCGGTACCCTTATCGGCACCTCGGTCGCAACCGGCAAGCATCATGCCGCCCCCAAAGGCAACGACGGTGACGAGGGTCTTGAGCGACATCAGTGCGAAATCCTGTCGGTGAATGTTAAAACACAGTAGCCGCGACCGGTCCTGCGCGTCAAAACAGCAACGCTCGGCGCATTTACGATGCAAGGGCGGTGTCGAGCGCAGGCTGAAGGTCGTCCCAATCGTACACGTCGACGACAGTTTTGCCGTTGATGACGAAGGTCGGGACGGCGCTGAGCCCAAAATTGGTGTTCGCGTCCTCGCGGATCGCCGTCAGCTTGGCGAGTCCCGCCTTGTCGCTGGTGCAGGCATCGAAGCGCGATCGCGTCATGCCGCGAGCGCGCATAAAGCCGTCCAGGCCGCCCCGCGCGGCAAAAGCGGTAATCTGATTTAGCTCGGGCAATTTTGCGATCTGCTTCTGAAAATCGTCGGGAAAGGGCTTGGTGAAGGGTTCGAGCCAGGTCGCCTGCTGCGCGTAAAAGCCCTCTATCAAGCGCACTGCGGCAACCGGGGCCTGACACTCGACCAGTAGCGACGGCGCATAGTCGGCCCCGTGCAGCAGGTACGGACGGTACTCGTAGCTGACCTTGCCGACGGCAATATACTTGGTGCGGAGGGTCGGCACATGCTCACGGGCGAAAGCAGCACAGTGCGGACAGGTCAGCGAGCCGAATTCGAGCAGTCTGACCTTTGCATTTGGATTGCCCTGCCGAAATCCGCCCTGCGGCGTTGCGACGACGACGCTCAGCCAGTCGTGGACCGGCGCTGCCGCCGCTGGTTTCGCGGCAGGCACGGCTATCGCCGATGCGCCCAGCACGGCCGCGAGGACAAGGGTGAGGACGGCGCGGTGACTGGCCACTGGCAACTCCCGTAAGGATCGAAGGCTACAAAATACGTTAGCGCCGCCACTGGTCAATCTTATTACCGTACCGTCGGCACTCCCGTCGTCGCCGACAGGGCGCGGGCGAGTGATTCGAGGGTCGCGCGGAGATCGGGATCGGAGACGGCGCGCAGGGTCGATTCGGTTTCTGCCGCCAGCGGGCGGGCCACCGGCATGACACGGCGCTGGACGGTCGGCAGGTCGCCGTGACGCAGCGCAAGACGAGCGACGGCGGGATAGCCGAAGAAGCGGTTGATCCGTTCGATAACCTGCGGCTCGACGTGCTTGAGCATCGGCGCAAAGCTACCCGTGACGACGACCTTGAGCGTCCCACCCACCTTCTTGCCGACCGGGAAGCTGATGGCTTCGGGTGTCGAATAACGCGCGTACTGCTCACCGACGATCTCAACCCAGCGCGCAACGACAGCATTCTGGGCGAAGCCGAAGCGGCGGAACGCCTTGTCGCCGGCGGCGGGGATCAACTCGGCGACCGCGCGCGCGCCGCGCCCGGTGCGTCGGGGGGCATCGGCCACAGGCGGGCGGCGGCGGGTCGCTGGCGTCGAGTCATCAGGCATGATCCAGCTATGCCACGGCGCGCGCGTCCGCCATAGGCGGGTCATGCCCCCCGATATCTCCGCCCGGCTGCTCGCGTGGTACGATGCCAACGCGCGGGCATTGCCTTGGCGTACCCCGCCGGGCCAAGGCCAAGACGCGCCGCCGCCCGACCCGTACCGCGTCTGGCTGAGCGAGATCATGCTCCAGCAAACCGGCACGGTCGTCGTCGCCCCGTACTTCGCGCGCTTCCTTGCCCGGTGGCCAACCGTCGCCGACCTCGCCGCTGCCGACGACAGCGCAGTGTTGCAGGCGTGGGCGGGGCTCGGCTATTACGCCCGCGCCCGCAATATGCTCGCCGCCGCCCGCGCCGTCGCCAGCGGTGGGTGGCCGCGCGACGAGGCCGGCCTGCGCGCGTTGCCCGGGGTCGGCGCGTACACCGCCGCTGCCATCGCCGCGATCGCCTTTGGCCAGCGCGCGGTCGTCGTCGACGGCAATGTCGAGCGCGTAGTCGCGCGGTTGTTTGCCGTCGAGATCCCGCTGCCGACGGCACGACGGACACTTCATGCCCTCGCCGACACGCTGACCCCCGCCGACTGCGCGGGCGACCACGCGCAGGCGATGATGGACCTTGGCGCGACGGTCTGCACCCCGCGTGCACCGAAGTGCGCAGCGTGCCCGGTAGCCACAGGGTGCGCAGGGCAGGCGAGCAGGATACCCGAGCGCTTCCCGATCAAAGCCGCCAAGACGGCCCGCCCGGTGCGCGTTGGCACGGCGTACTGGATCGAGGTCGACGGCTGCGTCCTCCTCGAACGGCGACCGCCGCATGGGCTGCTCGGCGGGATGCTGGGGCTGCCGGGAACGGTGTGGGACGAGGCGGCGCCGATCTCGCCGCCGACCTGTGTGAGCCCGTCAATCCCGACCATCCGCCACATCTTCACCCATTTCGAGCTGCGCCTTTCCGTCGCTTTCGCCTTCCCGGCGACACGCCCCGATCTTCCCGGCGAGTGGCACGATGTCGCGACACTGAACGGCCTGCCGACGCTGTTCGCGCGCACGGCGGCGGCGGTGTTGCGTGCGCGCGCCGATGCTGCTTTGTCGCCCGCACTCGCTTTGGAGACCGCATGACCGACTGGCCAAAGAACGACTGGTTCGCCACTTCCGCCCCGACGGTCGGCTTCACCGGCTCCCCGCTCGACCGCGCCGATGCGATGCGGAAGGACGATGCAGCGATGGTCATGGCGCGCGCCGACCGTTCGGCGCGCTGGCTCGTCCTCGACGACCTGCGCCCGGTTGTGGAGGAGGGAGATACGCTGCGCTGGTTCACGCGCGACGACATCCCCGCCGATGCCCCGAGCGTGTTCCTCGGCCTCGCCGATGACAGTCCGCGGTTCGCCGTGGCTGCGACTGGCATGGGGCGTCACGGCGACCCGCGCGGCGTCGGCGCGGCGCTGGCGGCGAGCGCGTCGCCCGGTGACGCGGCGATCTTCGCGCACGCGCGGTCGCTTCTCGATTGGCACGCGCGCCACCGCTTCTGCGCCAACTGCAGCGCGCCGACGACGGTCGCCAAGGCGGGATACGAGCGCGTCTGTCCGGCGTGCGACGCGCATCACTTCCCTCGCACCGACCCGGTCGTCATCATGCTCGCGTTGCTCAGCGTCGACGGCGTCGAACACGCGCTGGTCGGGCGTCAGCCGCGCTTCCCCCGGCGATTCTTCTCGGCGCTCGCCGGGTTCGTCGAGCCAGGTGAGAGTCTCGAGGAAGCCGTCCGCCGCGAACTATTCGAGGAGGCCGGGATCACCACGACCCGCGTTCGTTACATCGCCAGCCAGCCATGGCCATTTCCGTCGAGTCTGATGGTCGGCGCGTTCGCCGAGACAACCGGCACCGGCGAACTCACCCTCGACGACGACGAGATCGAGGAAGCGCGCTGGGTGACCAAGGCCGACGTCCGCGCGGCGCTGGACGGGGTCGGAGAATGGCTCGCCCCGCCCCCGCTAGCGATCGCGCACACGCTGTTGCGAGCATGGGTGGCGGGCTAAACTCCCCGCTCCCGGGCGCGGGGATACGTCCCCAAAACACGGACCCATTCGCTGTGGTAGCGGAGTTCGTCGAGCGCGCGCGCAACGGCTGCGTCGGCGGGGTCGCCTTCGATGTCGGCGTAGAATTCAGCCGCCGCGAACGCGCCGCCCTTCAGATACGATTCGAGCTTGGTTAGATTGACGCCGTTGGTCGCAAAGCCGCCGAGCGCCTTGAACAGCGCAGCGGGGACCGAGCGGACCTCGAACAATAGGCTGGTCATCACCGGCGTCCCCGGGGCGGGGGCGCGGCTTGCGCGGGCGAGGACGACGAAGCGCGTCGTGTTATGCGCTTCGTCCTCGATGCCCTCGGCGATAACGTCCAGACCATATAGTTCGCTCGCGAGGCGTGACGCAACGGCGGCGCGCGCCGGGTTACCGCCGTCGGCAACGAGTGCGGCGGCGGCGGCGGTGTCGGCATAGGCCTCGGGCGCGATGCTCCACTCGCGCAGCCGCTTGCGGCATTGGCCGAGCGCCTGCGGGTGGCTGACCGCCGTCGTCACCTGCTCTCGCGTCGTGCCTTTTGTCCCGAGCAGGCAATGGCGGACGCGGACAAAATGCTCGCCGGTGATCGCCAGCCCCGATTCGGGGAGGAGGAAGTGGATGTCGGCGACCCGCCCGTGGAGCGAGTTTTCGATCGGGATGACGGCGCAGTCGGCCGCGCCCGCCTGAAC
>JAYTXW010000156.1:0-6738 GCA_043742745.1 Sphingomonadaceae bacterium | reverse complement strand
TTCGCCTGGAACCGCCTCACCGACCAACCGTGGCGCATCATGTCCATCGGACCCCGGACATGGGCGCATGGGTTCTGATCAGAGAGTCTTGGTATTACCGTAAATCTGGAGGGGTCGTGCTTCGACGCCTCTCCACACTCGACGATATTGTAGTGATGGGTAATGCGGTCGAGTGGCGTGGTGCTCATTGATCTTACGATCGACGCGAAGCGGCGCGGTGATTGCTATGTGATTGCTCGGCGCTAGCCAACGCGACCAGCCTGATGGCTAAGTAACTGAAAGCGATGGTGGACGCACCAGGGTTCGAACCTGGGACCCGCTGATTAAGAGTCAGCTGCTCTACCGACTGAGCTATACGTCCGATCGTCGCGAGCGGCGCGGGTAACACCTGCGACCGGTGTTGTCTAGCGGTCGAGCGGCGTCTTGCCCGATCGGGCGATCCCCATGACGATGCCGAGCAGGATGAGCACGGTCATCATCGCCGACCCGCCGTAGCTGACAAGTGGCAGCGGAATGCCGACGACGGGGGCGAGGCCGGTGACCATCATCAAATTGATCGCTAGGTAGAAGAATAGCGTGGCGGCCAGCCCCATGGCGACGAGGCGGCTGAACGACGCCGGGGCGCGCAGGGCAACGCGGATCGCCCAGATCAGGATGATGCCGAACGCGGCAAGGATGAACAGCCCGCCGGCCAGCCCCCATTCCTCGGCCATCGTCGCAAAGACAAAGTCGGTGTGGAGTTCGGGAAGATAGTCGAGGTGGCTCTGCGTCCCGTGAAGGAAGCCCTTGCCAAATAGGCCGCCGCTGCCGATCGCGATCTTCGACTGGGTGATGTGATACCCCGCCCCCAGCGGGTCGCTCGCCGGATCGAGGAAAATCAGCACACGCTTTTTCTGATAGGCGTGCATCAACGACCAGACGACGGGCAGTGCCGCCGCTGCTGCGGCTCCGGCTCCGGCGAACCACCATAAGGAGACACCGGCGAGGAACATCGTCGTCACCCCGCCAAACGCGATGGCGAGCGCCGTGCCAAGATCGGGCTGAAGCATCACCAGCGCGGCAGGCATCGCAATGAGCACCAACGGCGGCCAGATTGCCGCGATCCGTCCGGTGAATCGGCGCGGGACGAAGTGGTAGTAGCGGGCGAGCGCAAGGACGATCGCGAGCTTCATGAATTCCGACGGCTGGAGCTGCATCACGCCGATGTCGAGCCACCGCCGCCCACCGCCGCGGATTGCCCCAAGCGCCTCAACCGCAATCAGCGCGGCCAGGACAGCGCCGTACAGCGGATATGCCCAGCGCAGCCACAGCCGGACAGGCACCCGCGACAGGGCGACCATCGCCACGAGGAGGACGGTAAAGCGGACGCCCTGCTTTGCTGCCCATGGCGCAAAGCTGCCACCTGCGGCGGAATAAAGGATGACAAGGCCGAAGCCGCCGACCGCGACGATGGCCGCGAGCACGCCCCATGGCAGCTCGCGCAGTCGCGCCCGCCACGGTGCGTTTAACATGGCGGCGGGACGGAAGGGACGTTTAAGTTCACACTATTGTCGCGGAATCGTCGAGTTTCGTGAACTTAAGCGGCGGATCACTGTCGATGACGACGGGTCCACCGCGCGGCGGTGATTGCAGGCAGCAACGCGTGAGCCGGAGGAGTGCGATCAAAACCATAGCGCAAACTCCCATAGTCGACCGAAAAAGTCAAGGATTTCAACGTAAATCCTACAAAGACCGATGATATCCGCCGTCATTCGTCGCCCGCCGCCGCCTCTGCCGACGGGGTCAGTGTCGCCGCGATCGCCGCCGGATCGACGGGCCCTGCCGCCGCAACTTGCGCCACAGCAAGGGCGGCGGCTTTTTTCCGGGCGACCGCCGCCTCCATCGGGGCGAGCGTTGCGAGCGCGCGCTCGGGTTCGAACAAAAACGTCATCACGTCGCGCGCGATCACGGCGGCGGCGGCACCGTGATTGCCGTGTTCGAGGACCACGCTGATCGCATATTTCGGTGCGTCGGCTGGGGCAAAACCGACGAACAGGCCGTGATCGCGATACTTCCAGATCTGGCTCTCGCTTTTGGTCCGTCCGGCGCGGCGGTCGGCCTTGCTGATATTGCGGACCTGCGCCGACCCGGTTTTGCCCGCCAACAGCACGCCGTCGACATTCAGCCGCGCGGCCCGCGCCGTGCCGGCGCCGTTGACGACGTCGCTCATGCCCTGACGGACAATTGCCATATGCTCGGGCGGGACGTCGAGCGGGGGCGCGGGAGTGCGCGGCGCGTCGGCGTAAAGGCGCGGCTCGACCGCAGTCCCACTCGCCAACCGTGCAGCCATGACAGCAAGCTGGAGCGGGTTAGCCAGAATATAACCCTGACCGATCGACGAGTTGAGCGTGTCGCCGATGCCCCACGATTTTTTATAGCGGGCCAGCTTCCACGCCGTGTCGGGGACGATCCCGGCCGACTGTCCAGGCAGTGGCAATTCGAACTTCTGGCCGAGGCCAAACTTGCGCGACATGGCGGCGATTGCATCGATGCCTACGGCACGCCCAAAGGTGTAAAAATAAACGTCGCAGCTCTGCGGCAGTCCACGATGCAGATCGACCCGCCCGTGGCCCCGCTTTGAATGGCAATGCCACTGCGCGTTGCCGAGGCGATAGGTGCCGGTGCACACCGTCGCCTGCTCGGCGGCAATGCCCGATCCCAACACGGCGAGTGCGGTCATTGTCTTGAACGTCGATCCCGGCGGGTACAGGCCCTGCGCGCTTTTGTTGACGAGCGGGTGGTGGTCGTCGCCCTGGAGTTCCGCCCATAATTTAGCGGTGACGCGCGCCGAAAAGACATTGGGGTCATAGGCCGGCATCGACACCATGCACAGGACGTCGCCGGTGGCGCAATCGAGAACGACGACGCTCGCCGAATTGTCGGTCAGCCGCCGTGCGGCATAGGCTTGAAGATCGCGGTCGATCGTCAGGCGCAGCGTCTTGCCCGGCAGGTCGGGTCGCGTGTCGAGGTCGCGGATGACGCGCCCGCGCGCCGTTACCTCGACCCGCCGCGCGCCGGCGACGCCGCGCAACGCCGCGTCCGCCCGCCGCTCAATGCCGTCCTTGCCAATCTTGAAGCCGGGGAAGATCAACAGCGGGTCGCGGTCACGTGAAAACTGCTCGGCGGTCGGGGTTCCAACATAGCCGAGCAAATGCGCGAACGCATCGCCGCCGGGGTAAACGCGGGCAAAGCCGGGGACGGGCGTGACACCGGGCAGGTCGGGCAGGTTGACGTTGATCCGCGCGAAGGTCGGCCAATCAAGGCCGTGGGCGATCTCGACCGAAAGGAATTTCGGCTGGTGCAGGAAATCGCCGCGAATGCGCGCCAGGTCGTCGGGCGTAAGCGGCAGGACCTTGCCGATCGCCGCGAGAGTGACGTCAAGATCCTTTACCTGGTCGGGCAAAAGTTCGACCCGGTAGTCGGGCGCGTTGAGGGCGAGGGGTTTGCCCGCGCGGTCGACAATCCAGCCGCGACGGGGCGGGATGAGGTGGAGCGAGACGCGGTTGCCCTCCGCCTGCGCTGTATATTTCGCGCCCTTCCACACCGACAGGTACGCCATCCGCCCGGCCAGCGTGACCCCGACCGCGCCCATCCCGGCACCGACCAACAGCGCACGGCGGGTGAAGCGCGGGTCGGTCATGCCGCGGCGCTCACCGGGCGGCCACCCGCCGCTCGACGCGCGCGGCGAGGGCGACCACCGCGGGGTAGGCAAGGATGGTCGTCGCGGCACGGATCAGCAGCGGTATCAGCGGGCCGACGACGCCCGCGAACGCGAGCAGCCGCCATTCGACCACGGCTGCCCCGACAATCACCGCACTCGCGAGCAGCCAGTCGAAGGCATAGCGGCGGGGGGTGAAACGCGCCCCGGTAAGGCGGACGACGGCGACGACCACCGGCAGCAGCGTGGCATCGACGCCGAGCGGGGTTCCCGTGAGCAGATCGGCCGTCGCGCCAACGGCGAACGCAAGCCACGCCGGCATTAATCGCGGCTGGAAGCTCGCCCAGACAATCACCGCGAGCAGGCCAAGATCGGGCATGATCGGCACACTGACAAAAATCGGCGCGGTCATCGCGACGATGAGGACGAGGGTCACCGCCACGGGCACGGTCCGCTGCAACGCTGCGCGCCACGCCTGACCGTGCTGATCGGGCGCGCGAAGGCGGAGGGGCTGAATTGCCAGCCGCGTCATTTCTTGCGCGCCTCGCGGGGGATGGGCACGGCGTCCACCATGACTGGCCCATCTGGCACGGGGAGGTAGGCGCGATAGACCGCGACGAAGTCGAGAGCGCCGGGATCGGCGAAGGGTCGTGCGCGCGGCGCGTCGCCGACATCCACGACCTCGGCGACCGGGATTTGCGGGGCGAACAGCCCCCCGGCCCCCGATGTGACCAGTCGGTCACCGCGTCGCAGGGGGACCTCGGCACCGGCGCGGTCGCGGACTGCGAGCAAGGGGCCGGCAGCCCCGACCGCGAGCGCCGCCTGCCCGGTCCGCACAACGATGACAGGCACGCGGCTCGTCGGGTCGGTCAGCAGTAGAATGCGCGCGGCGTGTTCACCGGCCTCGGCGGTTCGCCCGACCAACCCGACATCGGCGCGGACTGCCTGTCCCGCGAAAACGCCGGTGCGGGTTCCCGCCGCGATCATCGCGGTCCGGACATAGCTTCCTGACGACGATCCGGCAAAGCGCGCGATGGCGACAAGGTCGGGGCGTGGCGCGGCGACCACGACCAGCTGCCGCAGCGCGCGGTTTTCAGCGGCGACGGCATCGCGGTCCTGCACCGCGCGCCGCAGCGCATCATTGTCGGCAGTCAGCCGACGCAGTCGGGGGACGGTGCCGATATAGTCACCGACGCGGTCGATGCCGCTGCTCAGCGCATCGAACGGCATCCGGACGCTCGCCCAGAACGGCGCGATGAGATCGACCCCGGCGCTGCGCAGGCGGGTGGTATACGCGGGGTTGACCCGGCTGAGGACGAGCAACAGCAGCCCGGTCGCAAACACGGCCCCGGTCACGACCGCGCCGATCAGCGCAAGATTCTGCTCGCGGCGAGCAAATGACGTTCGACGCTTTTGGGGCCAATCCATGCGCCGGGCACCGGGGTCAGGCGGTGGTCAGGACGCCGCGGTACATCGGGTCCTCGAGCGCGCGCCCGGTGCCGAGGGCGACGCACGTCAGCGGATCGTCGGCGACGGTCACCGGCAGGCCGGTCGCCTCGCGCAGGACGTCGGCGAGTTCGCTCAACAGCGCCCCGCCACCGGTTAAGACGATACCCTGATCGACGATGTCGGCGGCAAGTTCGGGCTGGGTATTTTCGAGCGCGAGGCGGACCCCCTCGACGATCGCCGAGACCGGCTCGGCGAGAGCATCCGCGATCTGCTGCTGATTGATCGTGATTTCCTTGGGAACGCCGTTCATGAGGTCGCGCCCCTTAATCTCCATCGTCCGCCCGACACCTTCTCGCGGTGCGCGGGCGATGCCGATTTCCTTTTTGATCCGCTCTGCCGTCATTTCGCCGATCAACAAGTTGTGATTGCGGCGGACGTAGCTGACGATCGCCTCGTCCATCTTGTCGCCGCCGACGCGGACGCTGGTGGTATAGGCGAGGCCGCGAAGCGACAGGACGGCCACCTCGGTCGTCCCACCGCCGATGTCGACAACCATGCTGCCGATCGGCTCGGTGACCGGCAGCCCCGCCCCAATCGCGGCGGCCATCGGCTCCTCGATCAGATAAACCGCGCTGGCCCCGGCGTTGGTCGCAGCGTCGCGGATCGCGCGCTTTTCGACTGAGGTCGATCCCGACGGAACGCAGATCACGATCTCGGGATAGCGCCCAAACTTCGCAGCATGAACTTTCTTGATAAAATATTTTATCATGTCCTCGGCGACGTCGATGTCGGCAATGACGCCGTCGCGCAATGGACGGATGCACTCGACGTTACCCGGCGTCTTGCCCATCATCATTCGTGCGTCGTTGCCAACCGCCTTGACCGTTCGCCGTCCGGAAATCGTTTCCATCGCGACGACTGATGGCTCGTTGAGCACGATGCCGCGACCGCGCACGTACACGAGCGTATTCGCGGTGCCGAGGTCGATCGCCATGTCCTGCGACAGGAACGAAAACAGGCGGCTAAAAATCGACATTATCGCAGTGACCGGGCGCTGGAGGGTGTGCGGCGCGCGCCGCGCCGAACCATGCATGGCTTTAGGCGGGCAGGGGGCCGTTCGGCAAGGACCGTGTGCCCAAGAAAAAGGCGGGCGGATTGCTTCGCCCGCCCAAATCACTCGTTGTGCCCCAAATCAGGCAGCTACGGCGGTTCGGCCACGCCGCGCGGCGACACCGACGAGGCCAAAGCCGCCGACCATCAGCGCCCACATGGCGGGCTCCGGAACGGCAGCGGTTAGCGACACGCCGTCGAGCAGGGCGAATGGCGGCTGCCCCGAAGGCGCGCCATTCGACAGGAATTGGAGCACTTCACTCGTCGCGGCCGCAGTGTAGGTGAAGGTCTGCGTCGTCCAGCCGGTCACGGCCTGGCTCGCGACGGCAACGAGCGGAGTCGAATGTGTCTCGTCACCGAGGCTGACGATGAACTGATTCGTCGTCGGTCCCTGCCGGTTGCGAAGCTGCGTCGCCGCCCAGTCGAAGGTCACATTATGCTGCTGACCGATGACGAGACCGCTGACCGTCTGGGTGATCGGC
>JAYTXW010000155.1:0-7613 GCA_043742745.1 Sphingomonadaceae bacterium | reverse complement strand
CCTCGTCAACGTCAACGCCACCTACGCAGTCGCACCGCACGTCGAGCTATTCGGGCGGGTCGAGAATCTGCTCGACCGGCGCTACGTCGAGGTGTTCAGCTTCGCGACGCCGGGCCGCGCGGCCTATGGCGGCATCCGGGTCCGCTATTGATGCGCGCTGCGCTCGCCGTGATCGTATTCGTGCTGACCACCGGGGCAGCGGCACCCCCGGCGCGCGTCATGTCGATCAGCGAGTGCACCGATCAGCTCGTCCTTATGCTTGTGCCGCCCGCCCGCATTACGTCGGTGACGTGGCTGTCGCGTGATGCGACGACGTCGCTGATGGCGCGCGCGGCGGGGCGCGTAGCGGTCAACCACGGCTTCGCCGAGGAAGTGCTGCGCGATGCCCCCGATCTTGTCGTCGCCGACAGCTTCGCCACCCCAGCGACGCGCGCGATCCTCCGCCGCCTCCACGTTCCGATGATCGAGGTCGCGTCGGCGCAGACCGTCGCCGACATCCACGCCGCGACGCGGCAGGTGGCGCGTGCGGTCGGGGCGTCGCCGCGTGGTGAGGCGCTGCTCGCGCGAATGGACCGTCATGTCGCCGATCTTGCCGCGCATCCCGGGCCGAGCATCCGCGTCGCGGCGTGGGACGGCGGTGGCTTCGGCGCCGGGCGGGGTGGGTTGTTCGATGCCGTGCTGACCGCCGCCGGGGCGGTCAACATCGTCCCACCCGGCGGCCCACCCGATCCCGAACGGCTGCTCGTCGCCGCTCCGACGCTGCTCGTCCGAGGCAGCGGCGCAGCCCCCGACCTGCGCGCCAACGTCGCCAACCACCCGGTCATTCGCGCGACATGGCCCGCCGCGCGGTCGGTGATCGTGCCTGCCGCCAGTTACTTTTGCGGGACGCCATTTCTCGGCGACGCGGCACTTGCCGTTCGCGCCGAACTCCGCGCCGCCGCACTTCCGCGCACGGTGTCAAAATGAGGCATGGGTTGGTCGCCGCCCTGACCGCCGCGTTGATCGTTGCAATGGCGGTGTCGTTGCTTGCTGGTGCCGTGTGGTTGTCACCGGCAGCGATCATGGCCGCGCTCGCCGCGCCGCATCCGACGCTGGCACGCGCCATCGTGGTCGATATCCGCCTGCCGCGCATCGTCCTTGGTGCGCTCGTCGGCGGCATCCTCGGGCTGTCGGGCGGCGTGCTCCAGGGGCTGCTTCGCAATCCGCTCGCCGAACCGGGCCTCCTCGGGATCACGGCGGGGGCATCGCTCGGCGCGGTGGTCGCAATCTATTATGGCTTTGCCGCCGCCTTCGCCCTCGCATCGCCGCTGTTCGCGCTGGTCGGCGCGCTGGCGGCAGCGGCGGCGGCGCTGGCGTTAGCGCGTGGCGGCGGAACGCTCGCGCTCATCCTTGCCGGGGCAGCGATCTCGAGCCTTGCGTACGCGGCGGTGTACCTCGCGCTCGACCTCGCCCCAAGTCCTTATGCTACCTATGAAATCCTGACGTGGTTGATGGGATCGCTCGTCGACCGCAGTTGGGATCATGTCGCCCTTGCGGGGCCGTTCATTGCCGCCGGAGCAGCCCTGTTGCTGCTCACCCCGCGCGCGCTCGACGCGCTGACCCTCGGCGAATCTGCGGCGGCGAGCCTCGGCGTCGACGTCGCGCGCACCCGCCTCCTCGCGCTCGCCGGGACGGCACTCGGCGTCGGCGCGGCGACGGCGGTCGCGGGGTCAGTCGGCTTCGTCGGGCTCATCGCGCCGCACCTCGTCCGCCCGCTCGTCGGCCATCGTCCCGGCGCCGTGCTCACCCCCGCCGCACTGACTGGGGCAATTATCGTCGTCGCCGCCGACCTCGCGACACGGGTGCTGCGGGGCAGCGCGCAGGGCATCGGGCTGGGTGTCTTCATCAGCCTGGTCGGCGCGCCATTCTTCCTCTGGCTCGTCCTCCGTACCGCGCGGCGGACGGCGTGAGCGCGCTGGTTTTTGCCGGCGTCACCGTGATGCGCCGCGACCGCGCAGTGCTCACGGGAATCGCCACGACCTTTGCCACCGGACGGCTGACCGTCGTCATCGGCCCGAACGGCGCGGGCAAGAGCACGCTCCTCGAAACCGCCGCAGGATTGCTTGCGCCCAGCGCAGGGACGATTACCCTTGGCGGGGTCGCGCTCAGTGTTATCGGTCGCCGCGAACTGGCGCAGCGGCGGGCGTATCTGCCACAGCGCGCCGCAGTCGACTGGCCGCTGAGCGTCGAGCGCATCGTCGCCCTTGGTCTGACCCCATCGCTCCCCGCGTTCGGCGGCCTACCACCCGCGCTCCAGCCAGCGGTCGATCGCGCGCTCGCCGACGCCGACCTGACTGCGCTGCGCTGTCGGCCCGCGACCGAGGTGTCGGGGGGCGAACTCGCCCGCGTTATGCTCGCCCGCGCCCTCGTCGGCGACCCCGAACTGCTGATCGTCGATGAACCGACCGCCGGGCTCGACCCCCGCCACGCGCTCGACGCCGTCGGTCGCCTGCGGTCGCGGGCGGACGCGGGGCGCACGGTGATCGCGGCAATCCATGACCTCGATCTCGCGCTGCGCGTCGCCGACAACGTTGTGGCGGTGAAGGATGGCAGCATTCTGTGGGCGGGACCGGTCGACACCGTCGTCGATGCCGACGCGCTGCGCCGGTTGTATGATGTCAATGTCCGGCTGACGCGCGACGATGAAGGGCTGGGCGTCCGCTTCGCCGGCTGACTGTCTTGCCGTTGACAGCATGCTGCGTCATGCTGCCGACATGGCACACAGGTGGCGCGCAGCGCTCGCGGTCGGCATCGTCGGCTTCGTCACGGCGCGAGCCGGCGGCGGTCCTGCTCCGGGCGTCGTCGCCTTTGCGCCCGCCGGATCCGTCGAGCGGGTCGAGCAGATCAAGCTGCGCTTTGCGACGCCGATGGTCGCGTTCGGTGATCCACGCCTGCCCGCGCCGGTGGCGGGAACGTGCAGCGCGGGAGCGACGGGGCGCTGGGTCGACGTGCAAAGCTATGCGATCGATCTGCCTGCGCCGCTCGCCGGGGGGCGTCGGTGCGCGTATGAACTTGTCGCCGGACTTAAAGACACGAGCGGTGCCGCGCTCGGCAAGCAACGCTTTACCTTCGACACGGGTGGCCCGAACATCCGCGCCGTTCTGCCCGAAGACGGCGCCGAACGGATCGAGGAGGATCAGATCTTCCTCCTCGCCCTGAACGCTGCGGCAACGCCTGCGTTGGTCGCGGCGCACGCAAGCTGCGCAATCGACGGCGTCGGCGAAATGGTGCCGCTCGATGTCCTGCCGGACGCGACGCGGGCGACGATCATGGGTCACGCCAAGCAGGATTATCGGCTGCGGTCGTTCCTCCAGACGGCGGGGGCCGCGCGCCCCGACGAGGGTGAAGCAGCGCAGCCCAAGGCGGTCGTCGTCGCCGCGCGCTGCCGCCGCGCGCTGCCTGCCGGGGGGCGCGTCGCGGTCGTGTGGGGGGCGGGCATCGCCACCAGCGACGGGCTGGCCACGCTCCGCCCGCGCCGCCTCGATTATAAGGTCCGCCCCGCTTTCACCGCGCGCTTTGAATGCAGCCGCGCCAACCCCGCCGCCGCGTGTTCGCCGATCGAGCCGCTGACGCTGCGCTTCACCGGGCAGGTGCCCGCAGCGATGGCGAGGGGGGTTCGGCTGATCGACGCCACCGGGAAGGTGCTCGCTGCCGAGCCGATCAAGAATCACGTCCAGACGGTCGATGAGATCAGCTTCAAAGGCCCGTTCGCCGAACGCGCGACCTTCCGCGTCGAGGTGCCGACGACGCTGGCCGACGACGCCGGGCGCCTGCTGACCAACGCCGCGCGCTTCCCGCTCGATGTCGCGACCGCCGACGCGCCACCATTGGTCAAATTCGCGGCGAGCTTTGGTATCGTCGAAGCGGCGGAGGGCGGGGTTCTGCCGGTGACGGTGCGCGCGGTGGAGGCGAGCATCGGCGGGCTCGACGCAACCGTTCATTGGGGCCCGATCGGCGGGCGTGATGTCGTCGTCGCGACCGATGCCGGTGTCGCCGAATGGCTGCGGACGCTCGACAAGGCCGAGGAGCGGACGCAGGATGAGGAGCCAATCGCGGGGTCCGACACCAAACGCTACATCGAGACGACGCGGTCGACCCCGTTGATCCGCGCTGCCGCGCCGACACGCAGCTTCGCCATCGCCCGCAAGGATGCGCGCGCCTTTGAGGTCGTCTGTATTCCGCTCAAGGGGCGCGGTTTTCACGTCGTCGAGCTGGCGTCGCCCAAGCTTGGCGCGGCGTTGCTCGGGCGCGGCGGGACGCGGTACGTCGCGGCGGGGACGCTTGTCACCGACATGGCGGTCCATTTCCAATGGGGGCGGGGGCGGAGCTTTGCGTGGGTGACAGACCTCGCCGACGCCAAGCCGGTCGGCGGCGCGCTCATTGCGGTGAGTGATAGCTGCACCGGCAAGCTGCTGGCGACGGCGACGACCGATGCGTCGGGGCGCGCGCTGATCGGAGACGTGCTGCCGGTGCCGAGCGAGTATGGCGACTGCAAATACGGTCAGGCGCCGCTCATGGTCAGCGCGCGGACCACCGACGATTACAGCTTCACGCTGACGACGTGGAGCAAGGGCATAGCTCCGGGTGACTTCAGCCTGAGCACCGCTAGTAGCGACGACCGCACCGCGTGGCACACGATCTTCGACCGGACGCTGTTCCGCGGCGGCGAGACGGTCCACATGAAGCACGTTATCCGCGCGCGCACCGATGCGGGCTTCGGCCCGGCGGTGTTGCCCACGGACCCGACGGTCGTCATCCGCCACCTTGGCTCCGACCAGACGTATGAGATCGCCACGAGGCTCGGGCGCGACGGCATCGGCGAGACAGCATGGACGATCCCCGCCGCCGCCGCGATGGGCGAGTATGCGGTCGAGATCGGCGAACGCGGCGCGCGCGAACGCCACAACGCGGGCAACTTTACCGTCGAAGCGTTCCGCCTGCCAACGATCCGCGCGCGCGTCGCGGGACCGCGCACGCCGCAGGTTGCGCCGACCCGTGTCGATCTCGACCTCAGCCTCGCCTATCTCGCGGGTGGGGCAGCAGCGCACGCCCCGGTCAAGCTGCGGACGCTCGTCCAACCGCGCACGATCGATGTTGCCGACTACCCGAAGTACAGCTTCACCGGTGATCCGATCGTCCCCGGCATCGTCCGCCTCGACGGCAGCGACGAACCGACAACGCCGACCCCGACGCGGGCGCGGGTTGACCCTGTTACGCTATCGGCGGGCGGGACGGCGCGGGTCGCCGTCGACAAGCTCGTCCCCGTGACAGTGCCGTCGACCCTCGTCGCTGAGATGGACTATGACGATGCCAACGGCGAGGTCGCGACCGCCAAGGGGTCGGTCGACCTTGACCCCGCGAGCGTCCGCGTCGGCATCGCCAAAGACGGCTGGATCGCGAAGGCCGACGCCGTCTACCTGAACATGGTTGCGCTCGACCTCGCCAACAAGCCGGTGCGCGGCCAGCGGGTCGTCGTCGAACTGTTCAGCCGTGAGACCTATTCGTACCGCAAGCGGCTGATCGGCGGCTTCTACGCCTATGACAACAGCCGGGAGACGAAGAAGCTGGGGGGCGGATGCGCGGGCACGACCGACGACAAGGGGCTGCTGAAATGCACCGTCGATGCGGGCGTGTCGGGGGAGGTCATCGCGCTTGCCACGGCGACCGACGCGGGCGGCCACGTGTCACGCGCGACCCAGTCGCTGTGGCTGGCGGGCGACGATGAGTGGTGGTTCGGCGGCGACAACGGCGACCGGATGGACGTCGTCGCGGAGGCTCCCGAATACCCGTCGGGGGGCGTCGCCAAGTTTCAGGTGCGGATGCCGTTCCGTGAGGCGACCGCGCTCGTGAGCGTGCTCCGCGACGGGGTCATCGACAGTTTCGTCACGACGCTGTCGGGTAAGGATCCGGTCGTGTCGGTCCAGCTCAAGCGTGGGTACGCCCCCGATGTCTATGTCTCGGTGCTGGCGGTGCGCGGGCGCGTCGCCGGGTGGCGGCTGTGGCTCGCCGACCTGGCGCGGCGGTGGGACCTGCCGTGGCTCAGCCGCGATGCCGCCGCGCCGACCGCGCTCGTCGACCTCGCCAAGCCGTCGTACCGGTTCGGCATGGCGAAGGTGCGCGTCGGCTGGGACGATCACCGCCTTGCCGTCCGCGTCACCAGCGACAGCCCGACCTACGCCGTCCGTAAGGTCGCGACGACGACGGTGCAGGTCACCCCGCCGACGGGCCGCACCCTGCCGCCCGGGAGCGAGGTGGCCTTCGCCGCCGTCGACGAGGCGCTGCTTCAGTTGCGCAAGAACGACAGTTGGGACGTGCTGACCGCGATGATGGCCGACCGTCCGGTCTCGGTCCTGACCTCGACCGCGCAGACGCAGGTCGTCGGCAAACGGCACTACGGGCGCAAGGCGGTTGCGGCGGGCGGCGGCGGCGGTGAAGGTGCGGGCGGCACGGTGCGGCGCGACTTCAACCCGCTGCTGCTGTGGCGCGGGCGGGTGCCGCTCGACGCGGCGGGACGCGCGACGATCCCCGTTCCGATGAACGACTCCCTCTCGGCGTTCAGGTTGGTGGCGGTCGCGACCGGGGGGGTCGACCTGTTCGGGTCGGGCAGCACCGTCGTGCGGACGACGCAGGATCTGCAGCTTCTCGCGGGCATCCCGCCGCTGGTCCGCGAGGGCGACCGCTATTCAGCGACGGTGCTCGCGCGGAACGCGACGGGCAAGGCGATGCGGGTATCGCTCGGCGGCAGCGCCGGCACGACGGCGCTGCCCAACCGAATCATCGACATCGCCGCCGGCAACGCGGTCACGGTCGCATGGGACGTTGTCGCCCCCGCCGAGGGGAGCATCGCGTGGGCGATCACTGCGCGCGCGGCGACCGGCGCGACCGACGCCATCCGCGTCACGCAGACCGTCGCCCCCGCCGTGCCGGTCGAGACGCTGCAGGCAACATTGCTCCAGATCGACCGTTCGCAATCGTTCCCGGTCGCGCTTCCCGCCGGGTCGCGACCGGGCAAGGGCGGCATCGAAGTCGCGCTCAGCCGCTCGCTTGGCGGTGCGCTGCCGGGGGTACGCGCGTATATGGCGGCGTACCCGTACGACTGTATCGAACAGCGGCTGTCGGTCGCGGTTGCCACCGACGACCGCGCGAAGTGGGACGCGGCGGCGGCGCTGCTCCCCGCCTATCTCGACCGCGACGGGCTGGTGCGGTTCTTCCCCGCCGACTGGATCGCCGGTGACGATTCGCTGACCGGCTACATCCTCCGCCTGTCGGCTGACGCGGGGTGGCCGCTGCCGCCCGACGTCAAGGCCAAGATGATCGCGGGCCTCACCGGCTTCGTCGGCGGCAAGGTCGCGCGGAGCCACGACAACGTCCTCGTCGTCGACAAGGGCAGGGGGATCGTTGGCACCGCCAGTTTTGGCGGCGAGGGCGCGTCGCGGCGGCTTGCGGCGGTCGCGGCGTTGCTGAGCGTGGGCGCGGCGACCCCGGCGATGGTCGAGCCGCTGTCGGTCGCCCCCAACGCCTGGCCGACGGCGACGCTAGTCGACTGGGTCACCGTCCTGCGCCTCCCCGGCATC
>JAYTXW010000154.1:0-5387 GCA_043742745.1 Sphingomonadaceae bacterium | reverse complement strand
CAGTAATGCGTGGGTTACGCGGACGGTTCCATAGCGAAGTTGTCGGTCGATGCGAAGCGGCAATGTAACTGGCCGATTAACGGCGCATTGTGCCGCACCCAGATCACTGGTTGGCGTACACCTCGTTACCGACAAAGCCCATTTTGGTGACGCCCGCCTGTTGTGCCGCCGCCATGACGCGGTCGACGACTTCATACTTGGCGAGCGCGTCGGGCTTAAGGCGAAGTTCGGGCTCCTTGGGGAGCGCCTTCGTCTGCTTCATATAGCCGACCAACTGCGGCAGTGTGACTTCCTTGTCGTTCCAGTAGATCGCGCCGAGGAAATCGATGTTGACCTGATTGAAGTCGGGCTTGACGTCGTTCGGGTTCGGGTTGGGCGGCGGCACGTCGAGCTTGACCGCGTGCGTCTGGATCGGAATCGTGATGATGAACATTATGAGCAACACCAGCATGACGTCGATCAACGGCGTTGTGTTGATGTCCATCATGGGTGCGCCTTCGTCGCCGCCCCCGCCAACACTCATCGACATGGTCTGGTAAACTCCCTGCGGGAGCGGATTTGTGCCGCCCCCGTATCGTGGTTGGTCTGGCTCAACGCTCGGTGATCGTACCCGCTGGCGGTTCGGAAATGAAGCCGATCTTCTGGAAACCAGCCTTCTGCAGCGTGTAAATCACGCCACCGACACACCGGTATTCCATATTGGCGTCACCGCGGATGTGGACCTCGGGCAGCTCGGTCTTCGAGCCCGCAGCCTTCTGCTTGGCGATCTCATCACGCAGCTTCGCCACCGACAGATCGAGCAGTTGCGCCTTCGATTCGATCCGCTTCTGACCGATATAGGTGTTGCACCCGGCGTCGACCGACAACAGCATGTTCTCGGGCTTGGTCGTCGTCGGGAGATTGACGACCTTAGGTAGCGACAACGGCACCGTCTGGATGACGACGGGAACCGTGATCAGGAAGATGATGAGCAGGACCAACATGACGTCGACGAGCGGCGTCGTGTTGATCTCGGTCATCGGCGATTCTTCGCCGCTTTCCGATGGCGATCCGACATTCATCGACATGGGCTAGACCCTCTGGCCGACGATCAACGTGCGATCGCGGGCTTGGCGACAACGACCTGTTCGGCAGGAACGCGCGCGCCCGACATCAGATAGCCGTGAACGTCCGACGCGAAGTCGCCGAGCTTCTCGGTGACGTTCTTGTTGCGGCGGATCAGGTAGTTATACCCAAGCACGGCGGGAACGGCGACGAACAGGCCGAGCGCGGTCATGATGAGCGCCTCACCGACCGGGCCGGCGACCTTGTCGATCGACGCCTGGCCGGCGATACCGATGTTGATCAGCGCGCGGTAAATACCGATGACGGTGCCCATCAGCCCGACGAACGGTGCCGTCGAACCGACCGAAGCGAGGAAGGCAAGGCCGCCTTGAAGCTTCGACACGACGCTCGCGTTCGACCGGTTGAGAGCCATCGTCACCCACTCGTGCTGATCGATCTTGTCGGTCAGGCGACCTTCGTGATGCTCCGAGGCGCGTAGGCCGTCGTCGACGATCTGGCGGAACGCGCTGTTCTTGCCGAGCTTGGCGGCGCCGTCCTTCAGGCTGGGCGAGGCCCAGAACTTCTTCTCGAGGTCGGTCGCGTCGGCGAGAACCTTCCGCTGGTCCCACCACTTGGTCAAAATGATGTACCATGACCCGAGCGACATGATGACGAGAACGCCAAAGATCGCCTGGGTGATGATGCCCCCTTGCTCCAGCGCCTGCATCAGGCCGTAGGGGTTGGTCGTCGCAACGGTTTCCATCGAATATTCCTTAAATCTGCGCGTGTTCGGGTTACGGAAGCGCCCGCCCGGCGGATGCCGGACGGGCGCAAAGACTTACTTCGACGTAATCTGCCACTTTATCGGCATCACCTTGGTCGACGCGACCGGCTGACCGTTCTGCAACGCCGGTTTGAACCGGAAACGCCGCGACGCCAGCTGGCACGACTTGTCATCGAGCTTGGGAAAGCCGCTCGACGTCGTCACCGAGCAGCCATCGACACGACCGGCGGTATTGATTGACACGGTAATAACCGCACGACCCTGCTCCTCGGCCCGCAACGACGCCGGGGGATAGTCATCCTCGGACACCGTCGTCGAGCTACCGATGGCCGACGCGGCCTGCGTCGGTCCGGTCGGTGCCGTTGGCGCGGGCGGCGCCTCGACATGGATCGGGGCCGGCGGCGGGCTCGACTGAAAGCTTTGGGTTGAAATTGTCGGCGGCGGCGGCGAATCGGTCGCGACATCGACGATCGGCGGCGGAACGAAGGGCGGAATTTCCTGCGTCTTCGGCGGCGGCGGCGGCGGCTCGTCGGGCAGTTTGACCTGCTCCTTGATGTTCACCGACTTCAGCGGATCGATGACTTTATGGATCGCCTTGAGCGCCAACCCAGTAATGAGCGCATAGCCGAGGAAGACATGAATGATAAGCGCCATACCGAGCGCGACCATCCGTCCCCGGCTCATTCCCTGATCCGCATAAGCCATAACTTAAGCCAAACTCCCTGAATCGACGGGCGCGGATTAACGCCCCAGAAATCAGAAGGGATACGAAACGATCGACCCTTCAGCAGCCCGATGACCCGCTATTAATTGCGTTCGCCAGCGGCCTGATGAAGGAATAGTAGCCGCCGACCCGCGAGGCTGCAACCCGCTTTGTCACGCGGCGTTCAAGTTTCAAGCGGGGTTGAGCCGAGCGGGACTCAGTGGCACGGCAGTCGCGATAGCGGAGCGTATGATGGGCGTAGCGAAGCAAACGATGGCGTGGCTTGCGGTGCTGGCGCTGTATGGCGCGGGCCCGGCCTCGGCGCGCGCGGTCGCTGTCCCGCCGCCCGCGACCGCGGCGCGCAGCTTTGCCGACCTGACCGCGCTCGCGCTGGCGGCCCCCGTTGTCGTCCGCGCCACGCTGATCAAGGCGGAGCGCCTGCGCCCGCGCGACGCCCCCGATGTCGCGGCGGGGACGGCGCGGCTGCTCGTTACCGCTGCGACGACGACTGCGATTGCCGCACCCGATACCGTCCCGCCGCGCCTCACGCTGCTGACCGACGTTGCGGTCGACGCCAAAGGGCGGCCGCCGAAATTGACCGGCGACGACGTCCTGCTGTTCGTCCGTTCCGGGGCGACGGCGGGCGAGGTGGCGCTGGTCGCGGCGCAGGCGATCGTGCCGTGGACGCCTGCCGCCGACGCGACCGTCCGCGCGGTGCTGACGGCGGCGCGGCGGAAGGGTTTGGGGGGCGACGACCCCGTCGTCACCGGTGTGACATCGGCATTCCGCGTTCCCGGCGGCGTCCCCGGTGAAGCCGAAAGCCAGTTCTTTCTGGCAACGCAGGGCGGCAAGCTGGTGTCGCTGGTCGTCCTGACCCGACCGGGTGCCGCTCGGCGGCTGACGATTGCGACCGGCGACGTTATCGACGACGCGGCGCAACCGATCGTGAAGGACACATTGCTATGGTATCGCCTCGCGTGCGGCCTGCCGCCGCGCCTGCCGCCCAGCCTCGCGGCGCCGGACGATGTCGCCGACGATTATCGCTTTGTCCTAAGCAGCCTCGGGCCATGCGGGCGGACGCTCTGAGAAGCCCGCCCTACGGCAACTTCGACGCCATCTCGACCCCGACCGCCGCGCAGTCGGGATAAATGTCGGGCTTGCGCGTCGACACCCGCAGCGCCACCACGCCGATCCGCGCGGCGACCAGCTCGTACACCGCGCGGCACACCGTTTCCTGCAGATTGAACCGCCGCCCCGCGACCAGCGCAACGATGCCGGTGCGCAGCGTGTCATAATCCCACGCCGCGTCGACGCGGTCGTCGTGCGGGAAGTTGGCGTCGTCGAGCCACACCTCGACGTTGATCCGCAGCCGCTGCGGCGTGCCGATCTCGAACGCATGGAAGCCGATGTCGACCGGCAGGTCGAAATCCTCGAGGATGATCCGCCGCGTCGCCGGGGCAAGGGCGGGCGGGACGAGCCCGTGCAGCCCGATAAATTCGCTCATTCGCTGTCCAATGTCGTCGGCGGCACTGCGCTCACCATGTGTTGCACGTCGCGCGGCAGGCCCATCAGGCGCTGGCCCCCGTCGAGGACGAGCGTCTGGGCGTTGTATGTCGGCGTGGCAAGGATGAAGCGCAGTGCCGCGACAATCTCCGCCACCTCGACCCCGCGATGGAGCGGGTTCATCGCATGGACCTTCGCAAAATTCTCGCGCGATTGCGGCCCGCTCACCAGCGTCACCGACGGTGCGATCGCCGCAACCCGCAGGTGCGGGGCAAAGGCGCGCGCGGCGAGTTCGGTCAGGCCGCCCAGCCCGATCTTGCTGACGGTATAGCTCAGGAAATCGGGGTTGAGGCTTTCCAGCTTGGCATCGAGCAGGTTGACGACGACGGCGGGGCCATTCGCTCCTCCTCCACCGGTGGAGGGGGCCTTCCCCGCGCCCGCACTCGCCGCCGCTCCGACCACCGCCGCAAACGCCTGAATCAGCAGCGCGGGCGCGCGCAGGTTAACCGCCATGTGCCGGTCCCATTGCGCGACGGTGAAATCGGCAAAGATGTCGAGGTCGAACCGCGACGCGCTGTTGACGAGCAGGCGCGGCTCCCCGGCTGCCACCGCTGCCGCGATGATGACCCCCGCCGCCGCCGGGTCGCCAAGATCGGCGGCGACGACCGACGCCGCGTGGCCCGCAACGACCAGTTCAGCAGCAAGCGCGTCCGCCTCGGCGGTCGAGGTATGGCAATGGATGACGACGTGCCAGCCATCGGCGGCAAGCGCGCGAACAAGCGCCGCCCCGATCCGCTTCGCCCCGCCGGTGACGATGGCGACAGGGGGAGCGACGGTGGCAGCGGGGGCGATCGTGAGCATGGCATTCCGTAGCGGATGGGTGGAGCGGCGGGCAAGACGGCGGGCGCGCGGTGTAGGAGCGCACACCCCGCCGACCCGTCATGCTGGCGCAGGCCAGCAGCCACGTTCGTGCCAGTCGCCAGGCCTCCCGCTTTGCGCCACCATGGATGCTGGCATCCGACAGCATGGCGGCATGGAGTGGGGAGAGGACACTGGTTCGAATATTTTGTACTGCAGGCCAACAATTTGGCAAAATATGGTAGGCAGTCGTAGTTGTAGCAGCCGCTTGGGTCACTCATGGCAACATTCCAACCTGCGGCCGAGCCGACAATTCGGAGACTTATTGACCGGCGCTTGCGCTACTTTTTTCTAGGCATGGCGGGGTTTGCGCTGGTCATCCTATTGGCCGCGTTTGTGCCGGAGAGAGGTGGCTCGGTTCATCTGCACAGCTCGACGCGATTGCTAAGTGGAGCGTCTGCCGGTTTCATGCCGCTGCGAGAAGCGGCCGGTTGA
>JAYTXW010000153.1:0-5861 GCA_043742745.1 Sphingomonadaceae bacterium | reverse complement strand
CTGGGCTTATGCAATTCAAGGGACCTCCGGGAGTCAGTTCGCTACAAGCGGGTAGCACCGAAACTGCCTTGCGGTGGAAGTCCCATGGGGCAGCGAGCGCGTAGTTAGGGTCGGCGGGGTCACGTGTAAAGCGTTTTTTTGTGACAGCGTTTTTCCGTGTATTCGCTCGGCCGATCAATAGCTTAGGCTGGCACAAAAAGAGGCGTTTTTTCAATGGTTTCTCACGCTGATATTCGAACCGCTGCGGCACGCCTGGCGGGCCACGCGGTGCATACGCCGCTGTTGCGGTCGGACGCGCTCGACGCGGCAACCGGCGCGCGGATCTGGCTGAAGCCCGAATGCCTGCAACGCTCGGGCAGCTTCAAGTTTCGTGGCGCGTACAACCGGCTGGCGGCAATGACCGACGCCGAGCGGGCGCGCGGCGTCGTCGCCTTCAGCAGCGGCAACCACGCGCAGGGGGTCGGCCTCGCGGCGCAGCTACTCAGCATCGCGGCGACGATCATCATGCCCGCCGATGCCCCGGCGGTGAAGGTCGCCGCAACCGAGGCCTATGGCGCAACGGTGGTGCTGTACGATCGCTACACCGAGGACCGCGCCGCGATCGCCGCGCGCCTCGTCGGCGACGGCGGCAGCGCGTGCGGCGCGACGATCGTCCCACCGTTCGACGACCCGTTCATCGTCGCGGGGCAGGGCACGGTCGGTCTCGAAGCGGCCGCCGACCTCGCGGCAATAGGAGTGGTGGCCGATCTTGCGGTCGTCTGCTGCGGCGGTGGCGGGTTGGCGTCGGGGGTCGCGCTCGGATCGGGGCTGCCCATCGTCGTCGTCGAGCCGGTCGGCTATGACGATGTCGTCCGCAGCCTGAGCAGCGGTGCAATCGTCGGCGTTACCAATCCCGGCCCGACGATCTGCGACGCGCTGCAGACGATGGTCATGGCCCCGCTGACCTACGACATCCTGAGTGGGGCTGGAGCAACCGGGGTCGCCGTCACCGACGCCGAGGCGGCCGCCGCCGTCGCCTTCGCCTTTCGCCATTTGAAGCTCGTCGTCGAACCGGGTGGCGCGGTCGCGCTCGCGGCGGCGCTGACGGGGCGGGTCGACTTGCGCGACAAGACGGCGGTCGTCGTGCTGTCGGGCGGCAATGTCGATGTGGCGGTGTTCGCGCGGTGCCTCGCGACGTAGCGCGGCACCGGCAGGTCGGCGAGGCGCCAGACGCCGATCGCCTTGTCGGCCCAGCCGCCGCCGCCTTCGGTGCAGGCTTCGTCGATCACGGTTACGGGCGCGGGCCAGTCGAACGGCGCGCGGGTGAAATTGAGCGCGCGCCAGTCGCCGTCGGTGCAATCGCGGTTGGCGGCGAAATCGGTGAAGGTCGTGGTCAACAGCCATGTCGCGCCGGACTGACGGAAGGTGGCGAGCGCGCGGGCGATGTTGGCGAACGACAGATGGACGAGGCAATCGCGGCACAGGATCGCGTCGGCGAAGGGCAGGGGGTCGGCGGTGATGTCGGCGAGGCGGTAATCAGCCGCCGGGAACCGGGCGCGCGCACCGGCGACGACGGCGGGGACGATGTCGACGCCGACGTAGCCGACCCCGGCGGGAACGATCGTGATCCACCCGGCGTCGCCACACGGCGCGTCGAGGACCGAGGTGATGCCGAGGCGGGCGAACAATCCGGGCAAGGCCGCGCGCACCGCCGCTATCGCGGGAGCTTCCGACCCAAGTCCCGATCGCGACGCTGCGGCGCCCCACAGATTCGTCGCGTGGATTCGGTCGAAGCGTTCGGCCAGCGTCAGCCCGTCATAGTCCCGCCGCGCGGCGTAGAAGCGCTGATGCGCGAGGACAGGCGGTCGAGCGTCGTCGCCCGGCAACGGTCAGTCGCGTCCCGGCACGGCGAAACGATGCATCGCCGGAATGCTGCCCGCGTCGGTCGCGGCCTCACCGAACCACGCCGCGACCCGCCCCTGCGCGGCGGTGTCGAGGTGGAGGCCAAGCTTGGTTCGCCGCCACAGGACATCGTCGGCGGTCGTTGCCCATTCGGCGTCACGGAAATGCGCGAGCTCGGCCTCGAACACCCCGCCAAGGTTGTCGCCGAGGCCGTCGGCGAGGAGCGACTCGGCCGCGGTGCCAAGCGTGCGCGCGAGGCGGCGGATAAGCTTCGGGTCATAATCGGCGTTCGTCTGGGTCAGCGTCGCCAGCCAGCGCGCGAACGCAGCCTGGCCGTTCTCGCCCTTCGCGCGCGGCACGTCGCCCCCGGGCAGCGGCGCGTCTGCCGTCCACGGCTTCGTCTTCGGCGCGACCGCCTTGACGACCGCCTCGGCGAGGACGCGGTACGTCGTGATCTTCCCGCCGACGACCGTTAGCGCGGGCACCCCGGCGTGGGGCACAAGGGCATAGTCGCGGCTCGTCTCGCGGTCGCCCTTGCCGTCCTCGACGATCAGCGGACGGACCCCGGCATAGCGATGGACGATGTCGGCAACGGTCAGCGGCCGGACGATGTAGCGGTTGACGGCGGCGAGCAGATAATCGGTTTCGTCGTCGGTAACGGCGACCGCTTCAGGGGTATCGACACTGCGCTCGGTCGTCCCGATCAGCGAGAAATCATGTTCATAGGGGATGACGAAGACGATCCGCCCGTCGGGCTGCTGGAGCATGAAGGCGTCGCGCCCCAGATGCACTTGCCGCGTAACGATATGCGACCCCTGTACAAGGCGCAGCGCTGGGGCGTCATTGCGCCCGAGTACCGTCCGCGCCACCGTTTCCGCCCATGGTCCGGTGGCGTTGACGACATACTTCGCGGCCAGCGTCGCGCCGGTATCGAGTGTGACGGTCCACCGGCCTTCGTCAAACGTTGCGCGCGTTACCCGCGTTCGTGGTAGCACCTTACCGCCGCGCGCCCGCACGTCCTGAGCGTTGGCGATAACGAGGCGCGCGTCGTCGACCCAACCGTCCCAATAACGGAAGCCGGTGCGGAATTCAGGGCGCAGCGTCCGTCCGGCGCGGTCCTGCCGCAGGTCGATCCGCGCCGACGCCGGCACCACCTCGCGCCGCGCCAGATGGTCGTACAGCCACGTTCCCGCGCGGAGCATCCATTCAGGGCGCTGCTCTGGCGAATGCGGTAGGACGAACGGCTGCGGCCAAGTGATGTGCGGGGCGATGTCGAGCAATGTCTCGCGCTCGGCGAGCGCCTTGCGGACCAACCCGAACTGGTAGAATTCGAGGTAGCGCAGGCCGCCGTGGATCAGCTTGGTCGACGCGCTCGACGTCGCCCCGCCGAGATCGCCCGCTTCAACCAGCGCTACCAATAGCCCACGCCCGGCGGCGTCGCGCGCGATCCCCGCCCCGTTGATGCCGCCGCCGATGACGAGAAGGTCGAAAAGCTCCACGGGTCTTACTTAGGGACGCGGACCGCGTTAGGAAAGCGCGTATGATTGCCGCTGACCCCGACCTAATCCTCGTTCTCGACGAAGGCACGACCTCAACGCGCGCGCTGGCGTTCGACCGGGCGGGGGCGATCGTCGCATCGGCTGCGCGTCCGATCACCCAGTATTATCCGGCGAGCGGGTGGGTCGAACACGACGCAACCGAACTATGGACCCTCAGTCGCGATTGCCTCGACGAGGTCGCGGCAGCGGTCGGCCCCGATCGGATCGCGTGCCTCGGCATCACCAACCAGCGCGAAACGGTCGTCTTCTGGGATCGCATTACTGGCGCGGCGCTCGCACCGGCGATTGTGTGGCAGGATCGGCGCGCGGCAGCGCTGTGTGACCGATGGCGTGCCGATGGCCTCGAACCGGCAATCCAGGCAACGACGGGGCTGGTGCTCGATCCGTATTTCTCGGCGTCGAAGATCGCATGGGCAGGCGCGAACTGGCCAGCGGCCGCGAACGCGGCGGCGAGCGGGACGCTGATGCTCGGCACGGTCGATACGTGGCTGGTGTACAAGTTGACCGGCGGCGCGGTGCACGCGACCGATGCGACCAACGCGTCGCGGACGCTGCTGATGGATCTTGCGACGTGCGCGTGGGAGCCGACACTCGTTGCCCGCGCGGGGATTCCCGCCGCCGCGCTGCCGACGATCACCGATTGCGCCGGTGCCCTAGGCGTTGCGACGATCGGCGGGCGGCGGGTGCCGATTACCGGGTGCGCGGGCGACCAGCACGCCGCCGCGATCGGGCAGGCGTGCCTGTTGCCGGGCATGGTCAAGGCGACCTATGGCACCGGGACCTTCGTCCTCGCCCACGCCGGGGGCGCGCCGCCGGTATCGACCCACCGCCTGCTCGCGACGCTGGCGTGGCGGCTCGGCAGCGTTCCGGCCTACGCCCTCGAAGGCAGCGTCTTCACTGCCGGGGCCGCCGTCCAATGGTTGCGCGACGGGATCGGCGTCATCGCGTCGGCGCCTGAAACCGATGCGCTCGCGCGGAGCGTTCCCGACAGCGGCGGAGTCGTCGTCGTTCCTGCCTTCACTGGGATGGGGGCCCCGCACTGGCGCGCCGATGTTCGCGGCCTCATCACTGGTGTTACCGCCGCGACGACGCGCGCTCATCTCGCCCGTGCGACGTTGGAGGCCGTCGTCCAGCAGACCGCCGACTTGCTCGACGCGCTTGCCGCCGATGGGGTCACGACGACGTGCCTGCGCGTCGATGGCGGCATGGTCGCCAACGACTGGCTGTGCCAGCACCTTGCTGACGTTCTCGACGTGCCCGTCGAACGCCCGCGCGTGATCGAGACGACCGCGCTGGGCGCCGCGATGCTGGCGGGTGTCGGCGTCGGGTGGTTCGCCGATCTAGCCGAGGCGAGCGCGATGCACGCGGTCGACCGGGTTTTCATCCCGGCGATGGCGCCCGATGTTCGCATTGCGGGTCGGACGCGCTGGGCGCACGCGGTGCGACAGGCGTTGACGACATGATGCCCGTCTTGCTTTCGCTCGGTGTCCTTGCGGGACTACTGCTCGGTGGCTTCGGCATCTGGGCGCTCGCGGCCGGGTACGGCGACAGGCTGAAGGCGGGTCTGATGGTCGGGGCGGGTGTCGTCGTTCTGCTTAACGTCTGGCTATATTCGCTGCCGCCGCCGCGTTAGCGCGCCCGCGTCAATTCGCGCATCGCCCCGTCCAGCCCGCCGAGTGTCAGCGGGTACATCCGGTCTTCCATGATTGTCTTCATCATCTGGATCGATTGGCCGTGGCCCCAGCTCGCTTCGGGGATCGGGTTGAGCCAAACCGCCGCCGGATAGACATCGAGCATCCGCCGCAGCCACGTCTCGCCGCTTTCCTCGTTCCAGTGCTCAACCGAGCCGCCGGGATAGTTGATCTCGTACGGGCTCATGGAGGCGTCACCGACGAAGATCAGCTTATAATCGTGCGGGTATTTGTGGAGCAGGTCCATCGTCGGCGTTCGCTCGGTCCATCGCCTGCGGTTGTCCTGCCACAGCGCCTCGTACGGGCAGTTGTGGAAATAGAAGAATTCGAGGTGCTTGAATTCGGACCGCGCCGCAGAAAATAGCTCCTCGCACAGCTTGATGAACGGATCCATCGACCCGCCGACGTCGAGGAACAGCAGAACCTTGACTGCATTGTGCCGCTCCGGGCGCATGACGATGTCGAGATACGCCTTGCGCGCCGTCCCGCTGATCGTCGCGTCCATATCGAGTTCGTCTGCCGCCCCGTCGCGGGCAAAACGGCGGAGGCGGCGCAGCGCCAGCTTGATGTTGCGCGTGCCGAGTTCGACGCTCGCGTCGAGGTTGCGGAACTCGCGCTTGTCCCAGACCTTGATCGCCTTGCCTTGTCGCCCGGCATCCTGACCGATCCGCACGCCTTCGGGGTTGAACCCGTTCGCGCCGAACGGCGAGGTGCCGCCGGTGCCGATCCA
>JAYTXW010000152.1:0-4466 GCA_043742745.1 Sphingomonadaceae bacterium | reverse complement strand
TGCCGACGAACTTCCGACCCTCCGGATGCATCGGCGGCATCGAATATTTCGCCGTGGCGGGCAGGTTGGGCGTGTCTGTAGTAAGCATCTAACGCACGTAGTCGCTCGGGCGCGGAGTGACAATCCGGTGCGCGCCTGCCACATCGTTCTTCGGGGGCCGGGGATACGCGATCGTATGAGCATCACGTCGATTTGCCTGTTCTGTGGCTCAAAGCCGGGGGCCGATCCCGACAACGTCGCGCTCGCCACCGGCGTCGGCACGCTCACCGCCGCGCGGGGTATCCTCCTCATTTACGGTGGCGGCACCAACGGGTTGATGGGGCTTGCCGCACGCGCAGCGCTCAGCGGCGGCGGGCGCGTTGTTGGTATCCTCCCCGAATGTCTCGCAGCACAGGAAGTCGCCCAACCTGGCTTGACCGAACTCACCGTCACAGTTGGCTTGCACGAACGCAAGGCGGCGATGTTCGATCGTAGCGACGCGATCGTCGTCCTCCCCGGCGGCATCGGCACGATGGACGAACTGTTCGAGGTGATGACGTGGAAGAACCTCGGTCTCCACGCCAAGCCGATTTTTCTCCTCGGCGGCGGCTTCTGGCGACCCTTCATGGACCTGCTCGGCCACCTCGACCGTGCGGGTTTCGCCTATCCTGGCCTGTTCGGCCTCGTCGAGCCGCTGAATGACCTGACAGCACTGGCCAATCGCCTCGCTACCGCCGACCGTTGATATCCGGGCGTTGATCGCGGGGCCGCGCCCCCCTACACGGGCCTCCAAGCGAACGAGGACCCGCATGGCCAAGATCAAGGTGAAGAACCCCGTCGTCGAATTGGACGGCGACGAGATGACGCGGATCATCTGGCAGTGGATCCGGGAGCAATTGATCCTGCCGTACCTCGACATCGACCTGATTTATTTCGACCTCGGTATCGAACACCGCGACGCCACCGACGACAAGGTTACCGTCCAGGCGGCAAACGCGATCCGCCAGCACGGCGTCGGTGTAAAATGCGCAACGATAACTCCCGACGAGGCGCGCGTTGCCGAATTCGGCCTCAAGCGGATGTGGAAATCACCGAACGGCACAATCCGCAACATCCTCGGCGGCGTCGTCTTCCGCGAGCCGATCGTCATCCAGTCGGTGCCGCGCCTCATTCCGGGCTGGACTAGCCCAATAGTCGTCGGTCGCCATGCGTTCGGCGACCAGTACCGCGCGACCGACTTCCTCGTCCCCGGCCCCGGGACTTTGACGATGGTGTTCACCCCCGAAGACGGCGGCGCCCCGACCGAATACGAAGTGTTCCACTACCCGTCGTCGGGGGTGGCGATGGGGATGTATAACCTCGACGATTCGATCCGCGACTTTGCTCGCGCGTGCCTCAATTACGGGCTACAGCGGAACTGGCCGGTGTACCTATCGACCAAGAACACGATCCTGAAGGCCTATGACGGGCGCTTCAAGGACCTGTTCGAGGAAATCTATATCAAGGATTTCGAGGCTGAATACACAAAACGTGGTCTCGTTTATGAACATCGCCTGATCGACGATCTTGTCGCATCGGCACTGAAATGGTCGGGTAACTTCATCTGGGCGTGCAAGAATTATGATGGCGACGTCCAGTCGGACATGGTCGCGCAAGGGTTCGGCAGCCTTGGGCTGATGACCAGCGTCCTCCTCACCCCCGACGGCACGACGGTCGAGGCCGAGGCCGCACACGGCACCGTTACCCGCCACTACCGGATGCACCAGGCGGGCAAGCCGACGAGCACCAACCCGATCGCGTCGATCTTCGCATGGACCGGCGGCCTCAAGCACCGCGGTCACCTCGACGCCACCCCCGATGTGACGAAATTCGCCGAGACGCTCGAGCGCGTCTGTATCGAAACCGTCGAGCAGGGCGCGATGACCAAAGACCTCGCCATCCTCATCGGCCCCGACCAGGCATGGATGACGACCGAGCAATTCTTTGAGGCCGTGCGCGAGAATTTAGATAAGGCGATGGCGGAGTAGCGCGGCCGCACGCAGAAAGCCGAACGCCCTTCGCGTTCGTCGAACAGCGCGCGGACTCGCGCAAGCCCTGCCGGCTGGTCGGGCGACCCTCCCGCCCGAACCCGTCCCACGGCGCGGCTTTGCCGCGACGCCCTGCATACAGACCCCAGCAACCAACGCTAAGCCCCCACACCAAACCGCGCAACCGCCGCACACCGCTGCGCCCGCCAGCGCCATCGCGCTACGGGTCGGATCGTGTCTGGCCCCGGCTTCGGTCGTTGCTTCCCACTTTGGTCACGGTGGGCGACCGACGCCATCGGCATCGTCAAAAAGGGCGTACAGGACCGGCGAGGTGCGGTCTCTTAGGCCGCGCGCCGATCTTTCGTCGAGTGCGTCAGAAATGTCGATCGTCCGCTCGTCACGCGAGACCTATCCTGTACGCCGTCAGATACGCGAGCCGGAAAACCAAAGCCCGTCCACGCACCCCGTCTCCAAACCACTCCGCTCAGCGGCTCATCGACGAGCTAGCGGATCGCAAATTAATGCTCATATGTCAACAGAACAACGACTTGTAGGATTTAGATACGATGTAGGATGCACAATAACCACAGTCCGTCGCGAGCGCGGGTGCGGTTGGCGACGGACCAGTCAGTGACACTTAGGTTGCGCTCCGACCGCTACGCTCGCTGCCTCGCTGGCTCTAAAGCGGCGAAATTTGTCACGATCCGCCGTTGGACGCATAGCAATCGGCGCTGCCATACGCCGCCTTATACGAGCGGTCGAAGCAGCGAACTAGGGCGTCAACGACTGGCAAATTTGCAGGCCATTGCTCGCCCGTCGCGAGCGTTGGCGGGGCGATCGGAGTGCCATTGGGATCGGTCCATGCGTGCGTCTTGGGGCGCGGGGTGGCCGCCAGTCGCGCACGCGCCGCGAGCAGCGCCGGTCGATCGCGATCGAGGAACGCGATCGTCGCGGCGACATAGTCGTTCCAGCCGAACCAGTTGAACGGCGACCGCGTCAGTCGCGCCGCCGCGAAAAGCGGGCGCGCGGCGGCATAATCACCAGCGTTCGCGCGCATCTGCCCTTCGTGCCAGATCATCGTGGCGGCGAGCGGGTCGCCCAGATTCGCTGCGCGATACGCCGCAATCAAGTCGGCGACGGCCGCGTCGCAGCCCTTTGCGGCCACCAACCGCCAGCCCTGCCCTTCGGTCTGGTCGAATTGCCGCGACGGCAATGCGAGCATCGCTGCCGTGTCGACCACACAGGCGGGGCTGATCGCGATCGCCACTGCAAACGCCAGCAAGATCACGCCGTCGCCCGCACCCCCGCCAGCGCCGCGCGGACTGCCGCGACCGCGTCGGCGGCGTTGGCCCCGTCGGGGCCGCCCGCCTGCGCCATGTCGGGGCGGCCGCCGCCGCCTTGGCCGCCGACGGCGGCGGCGGCGACGCGAACAAGATCGACGGCGCTGATCCGGTCGATTAGGTCGTTGGTGACGCCGACCGCGACCGTCGCACGTCCAGCGTTCGTCGCAACGATCGTGGCGACACCGCTGCCGAGCCGCTGCTTGTGGTCGTCGACCAGCCCACGCAGGCCCTTGGCGTCAAAGCCGTCGATGACCTGGCCGTGGAAAGCAATGCCACCAATGGTGTCGACGGTCGCGACGTCGCCGGGCGCGGCCGCAGCCGCCGGAGCCGCCATCGCCAGCGCGCGCTTGGCGTCGGCGAGTTCGCGTTCGAGGCGACGGCGGTCGTCGACCAACGCGGCGACGCGGTCGGGCACCTCGTCGGGTCGCGTCTTGAGCGCCGCCGCTGCCGCGCGCAGCCGGTCCTCCTGGCTGGTCAGGAATGTGCGCGCCGCTTCGCCGGTCAGCGCCTCAATCCGGCGGACGCCGCTCGATACGCCGCTATCGCCGAGGAGCTTGAACAACGCGATCTCACCGAGTGCAGCAACATGGGTACCGCCGCATAATTCGGTCGAATAATTCGCCGCTCCATCGCTCGCACCGCGACCCATCGCCAGAACGCGCACCTCATCACCGTATTTTTCACCGAACAGCGCCATCGCCCCCGCCGCGATCGCCGCGTCGGGCGTCATCAGCCGCGTGGTTACGGACGTATTCTCGCGGATGTGGCGGTTGACGTCGGCCTCGACCGCCGCAAGGTCGTCGCGGCTGAGCGGAGCCGAATGGCTGAAGTCAAAGCGCAGCCGGTCGGCGGCGACAAGCGACCCCTTTTGCGTGACGTGCGCGCCGAGCCGGTCGCGGAGCGCGGCATGAAGGAGGTGGGTGGCAGAATGGTTGGCGCGCAGCTGGGCGCGCCGCGCGGCGTCAATCGTCAGGACAACAGGGTCGCCAACCGCGACCTTGCCAGCGGAGACCACCCCCAGGTGGACGTGAAGTTTGCCGAGTTGCTTCGCTGTGTCGGCGACGGCGACGAGCAGGCCCGAGGCGGAGATGGTCCCCGCGTCGCCCGCCTGCCCGCC
>JAYTXW010000151.1:0-8098 GCA_043742745.1 Sphingomonadaceae bacterium | reverse complement strand
AAGGTGCTCGGCCCGAAGGGGCTGATGCCGAACCCGAAGCTCGGCACGGTGACGATGAACGTCGCCGCCGCGGTCGAGGCGGCCAAGGGTGGTCAGATTGAATATCGTGTCGAAAAAGCCGGGATCATCCACGGCATGCTCGGCAAGGCGAGCTTTCCGGCGGAAGACCTGCGCGCCAACTTCGACGCGCTGATGGACGCTGTGACCCGAGCCAAGCCGACAGGCGCGAAGGGCAAGTACCTGCAAAAGGTCGCGCTTAGCTCGTCGATGGGACCAGGGGTCAAGGTCGATACGACGACGGTTCCGGGACACGGGATCGTTTAACATTTAGACCGTCATCTCGGCATTTGCCGGGGCGACGGGAAGAAGTTTTGCGGGTAAAGCCCCGCAATTACCGTCCGAGATTGCCGGTGTCCGCGCTGTTCGCAGCAACGATCTAAGCCCCACAGGGCCGACATGAGACGGGGAGAGTTGATCGGGTCCGCCGTGCGGTGGCGTCCTCGGCGGTGCGCGTTTCGACGTGCGACGACGATCCCTCGGGCGGGCCAGAGTTGGTCCTTACCGGCCATCTTTGGCTCACGCGTGTTCCGGAATGGTCCGGGACGCGAACAGGCTAAGGAGAGAGCATGGATCGCGCTCAGAAATCCGAGCAGGTATCCAACCTCGCCAAGACTTTGTCCGAGACCAGCCTTGTCGTGCTCGCGCGCAACCATGGTTTGACGGTGGCGCAGGCCACCGATCTGCGGACGAAGATGCGGGCGGCGGGTGCCACCTTCAAGGTTACCAAGAACCGACTCGCAAAGATCGCGCTGGAGGGTACCCCTTACCAGGCGCTTAGCGAGATGCTGACGGGTCCCGTCGGCTTTGCGACCTCGACCGATCCGGTCGCGGCGGCGAAGGTTGCGGTCGATTTCGCCAAGACGAACGACAAGTTCGAACTGGTGGGCGGCGCGATGGGGACGACCGTGCTCAGCGTCGATGGGGTTAAGGCGCTTGCCTCGCTCCCATCGCTCGACGAGCTGCGGGCCAAGATTGTGGGCCTCGTTCAGGCGCCCGCGACCAAGCTCGCGCAGTTGGTTAATGCGCCTGCCGGCAAGTTGGCACGCGTGTTCGGTGCCTATGCAAACCGCGACAGCGACCTTCAGGACGCTGCGTAACCTTCATCCCAATCAAGACTTTAGGAGATTAATATGGCTGACCTGCAGAAGATCGTCGACGAACTCAGCACGCTGACCGTGCTCGAAGCCGCCGACCTCGCCAAGATGCTCGAAGAGAAGTGGGGCGTCAGTGCCGCCGCTGCCGTTGCCGCCGGCCCCGCCGCCGCTGGTCCGGCTGCTGCCGCTGTCGAGGAGAAGACCGAGTTCGACGTCATCCTGACCGGCGACGGCGGTAAGAAGATCAACGTCATCAAGGAAGTCCGCGCCCTGACCGGGCTCGGCCTGACCGAAGCGAAGACGCTGGTCGAAAGCGCGCCGAAGGCAATCAAGGAAGGCGTCAACAAGGCCGAAGCCGAGAAGATCAAGGCCCAGATCGAAGCCGCCGGCGGCACCGTCGAACTCAAGTAGCCCGCCTCGGTCGTACGTGAAGGAAGGGCGGCCCTGGCGACGGGGCCGCCTTTTCTCCTTGGGGGCTTCCCAAACTCGCCCCGTTGCCCTATATCGCCATTTAGCGATATCTCGGCACATTCATTAGATCACAAGTGTGCCGCCTTCCCCGTCCTCGGGTGGCCGTCCGATTTGCTCACGGACTGGCCTTGAAATGGGGGCAGCGGCAGGTTTCAACGAGGCTGGCGGTGCGGTTCCTCAGGCGGAATGCGCACTTTTTGGCGTTGGGCTTTGGCTCACGTGCGACAAGAAGGACGACCATGGCGACCAAGGCAGCTCCTCCGATCCCCGTTTCGACCGGCACCAGCTTCACAACGCGCAAGCGCGTCCGCAAGACTTTTGGCACGATCCGTGAGGTCGTTCAGATGCCCAACCTGATCGAGGTTCAGCGCGAATCGTACGAGCTATTCCTGCGGTCGCGCCCAGCCGACGGTTATGTTTCGGGGCTTGAAAAGACTCTGCGCTCGGTGTTTCCGATCCGCGACTTTGCCGGGACCGCCGAACTCGACTTCGTTCATTACGAACTCGAAGACCCCAAGTATGACACCGACGAGTGCCGCCAGCGGGGCATGACCTATGCCGCGCCGATGCGCGTGACGCTGCGCCTGATCGTGTTCGAGGTCGACGCCGACACCGAGGCGCGCAGCGTTCTCGATATCAAGGAGCAGGACGTCTACATGGGCGATATGCCCCTGATGACGGGTAACGGCACCTTCATCATCAATGGCACTGAGCGCGTCATTGTCAGCCAGATGCACCGGTCGCCCGGCGTGTTCTTCGACCACGACCGCGGCAAGACCCATGCGTCGGGTAAGTTTCTATTTGCCGCGCGCGTCATTCCGTATCGCGGGTCGTGGCTCGATTTCGAGTTCGACGCCAAGGACATCGTCAACGTCCGCATCGACCGCAAGCGCAAGCTTCCGGTTACCACGCTGCTGTACGCGCTGAACTACAACAGCGAGGAAATCCTCAACGAATTTTACGGTCGGGTGACGTGGGTCCGCGGCCAGGGCGGCTGGGTCGTGCCGTTCGAGAGCGAGCAGTGGCGCGGCACGAAACCGAGCTTCGACGTTGTCAACGCCGAAACCGGCGACGTTGCCTTTCCTCTCGGCATCAAGATCACGCCGCGCCTTGCGCGCAAGGCGCAGACCGATGGGCTAAAGTCGCTGCTGATCCCGACCGAGGAAATCTTCGGCCGCTACAGCGCGTTCGACCTGATCAACGACAAGACGGGTGAAATCTACATCGAAGCGGGCGACGAGCTGACCGCCGAGAACCTCGAAAAGATCGACCAGTCGGGACAAGCGACGATCGACCTGCTCGACATCGATCACGTCAACGTCGGGCCGTGGATGCGTAATACGCTGATGGCTGACAAGGTCGAGGAGCGCGATCATGCGCTCAGCGAAATCTACCGCGTCATACGCCCCGGCGAGCCGCCGACGCGGGAGACTGCCGAATCGATGTTCTATGGATTGTTCTTTGACCCTGACCGCTACGACCTGTCCGCCGTCGGGCGCGTCAAGATGAATATGCGAATGGCGCTCGACGTCCCCGACGACATGACCGTGCTCCGCCGCGAAGATATTCTCGAGGTTGTCAAGACGCTTGTCGGACTGAAGGACGGCAAGGGCGAAATCGACGACATCGACAATCTCGGCAACCGCCGGGTTCGTTCGGTCGGCGAATTGCTCGAAAACCAGTATCGCGTCGGGCTTCTGCGCATGGAGCGCGCGGTCAAGGAGCGAATGAGCTCGGTCGATATTGACACAGTTATGCCGAACGACCTGATCAATGCCAAGCCGGCGGTGGCGGCGGTGCGCGAGTTCTTCGGCTCGTCGCAGTTGAGCCAGTTTATGGACCAGACCAACCCGCTGTCCGAGGTCACCCACAAGCGGCGTGTGTCGGCGCTCGGGCCAGGTGGTCTGACGCGCGAACGTGCGGGCTTCGAAGTTCGCGACGTCCACCCGACGCACTATGGGCGTATCTGCCCGATCGAGACGCCAGAAGGGCCGAATATCGGCCTCATCAACAGCCTCGCGACGTTCAGCCGGGTCAACAAATACGGCTTCATCGAGACGCCGTACCGCAAGGTCATCGACCACAAGCTGACCGACGACGTCGTTTACCTGTCGGCGATGGAGGAGGCCAAGCATACAATCGCGCAGGCTAATGCCGCGACCGAAAAGGACGGCAGTTTCACCGAGGATCTGATCTCGTCGCGCGAGGCGGGCGAGTTCCTGATGGCTCCGAAGAATCAAATCACGCTGATGGACGTGTCGCCGAAGCAGCTCGTGTCGGTCGCCGCGTCGCTGATCCCCTTCCTTGAGAACGACGACGCCAACCGCGCGCTCATGGGCTCGAATATGCAGCGGCAGGCGGTGCCGCTGGTCAAGGCAGAGGCACCGTTCGTTGGCACCGGTATGGAGGGCACTGTCGCCCGCGATTCGGGCGCTGCGATCGCCGCACGCCGAACGGGCATCGTCGACCAGGTCGACGCGATGCGTATCGTGCTCCGCGCGACCGAAGACGTTCAGGCAGGCAAGTCGGGCGTCGACATCTATACGTTGATGAAGTTTCAGCGGTCGAACCAGAACACCTGCATTAACCAGCGTCCACTGGTGAAGGTAGGCGACATCGTCACCAAGGGCGATATTATCGCCGACGGCCCGTCGACCGAACTTGGAGAGCTCGCGCTCGGGCGGAATGCTCTCGTCGCGTTCATGCCGTGGAACGGGTATAACTATGAAGACTCGATCCTGATCAATGAGAAGATCGTCAAGGAAGACATCTTCACCTCGATCCATATAGAGGAATTCGAGGTCATGGCGCGCGACACCAAGCTCGGTCCGGAAGATATCACCCGCGATATTCCCAACGTCGGCGAGGAGGCGCTGCGCAACCTTGACGAGGCGGGCATCGTCTACATCGGGGCCGAGGTCGAGCCGGGCGACATCCTGTGCGGCAAGATCACGCCGAAGGGCGAATCGCCGATGACGCCGGAGGAGAAGCTTCTCCGCGCGATCTTTGGCGAGAAGGCGTCCGACGTTCGCGACACGTCGCTTAAACTGCCGCCGGGCGTTGCCGGGACGGTCGTCGAAGTCCGGGTGTTCAACCGCCACGGTATCGACAAGGACGAGCGCGCGATGCAGATCGAGCGTGAGGAAATCGAGCGCCTCGACAAGGACGCCGCCGACGAACGCGGCATCCTCGATCGCTCGACCTACGCGCGTCTCAAGACGATGTTGACCGGGCAGACTTCGGCGGCGACGCCCAAGGGCCTCAAGAAGGGCGGCGGGATCGACGAGATTGTCCTCGCTGAGCAGCCGCGCCGGGAATGGTGGAAGTTCGGCGTCACCGACGACGCGGTCCAGTCCGACCTCGAGGCGTTGAAGGCACAGTGGGAGGAAGCGTCGAAGTCGATCGACGCCCGCCTCGATGACAAGAAGACCAAACTCCAGGCCGGCGACGAACTGCCGCCGGGCGTACTCAAGATGGTCAAGGTGTTCGTCGCGGTGAAGCGCAAGGTTCAGCCGGGCGACAAGATGGCCGGGCGTCACGGCAACAAGGGCGTCATCAGCCGCATCCTGCCGCAGGAAGACATGCCGTTCCTCGCCGACGGGACGCCGGTCGACATTGTCCTCAACCCGCTCGGCGTGCCGAGCCGGATGAACGTCGGGCAGATCTTCGAGACGCATCTGGGCTGGGCCGCGCGTGGTCTCGGCAAGCAGATCGGCGCGATGCTCGAGGACATCTATGCCAAGGGCAAGGGGCTGGCGACTGCCAATACCGATGAGCTGCGCGGCAAGCTGAAGGACATCTATGGGGCGCAGTATGACAGCGACATCGCGCAGCTGAACGGCGAGGAACTGGGCGAACTTGCGCAGAACCTGTCGCTCGGCGTGCCGATGGCGACGCCGGTGTTCGACGGTGCGCGCAAAGCCGACGTATCGGCGATGCTCGAACTCGCCGGGCTCGATGCATCGGGTCAGGTCGAGCTGTTCGACGGGCGGTCGGGCGATATGTTCGATCGCAAGGTGACGGTTGGGTATATTTACATGCTCAAGCTTCACCACCTCGTCGACGACAAAATCCACGCTCGGTCGATCGGGCCGTACAGCCTCGTCACGCAGCAGCCGTTGGGTGGCAAGGCGCAGTTCGGCGGGCAACGCTTCGGCGAGATGGAGTGCTGGGCGCTTCAGGCTTACGGCGCGGCGTACACGTTGCAGGAGATGCTGACGGTCAAGTCCGACGACGTCATCGGCCGGACCAAGGTCTACGAGGCGATCGTCAAGGGCGACGACACGTTCGAGGCCGGCATCCCCGAAAGCTTTAACGTGCTTGTCAAGGAGATGCGCTCGCTGGGGTTGAACGTCGAGCTGCAAAATCACGCGAAGGTGGAGTGATCTTCTCCCCTCCCGTTTGCGGGAGGGGACGGGAGTGGGGGTGTTCGCAGTGGACACCTTGCTCTCACTGACACTCCCCCACCCCCCGACCCCTCCTGCAAGCGGGAGGGGAGCAGAAAAGGGTCTGATATGAACACCGAACTTATGAACTTCTTCAATCCCGCTGCGAAGCCGGAGACGTTCGACCAGATCCAGATTAGCCTCGCGTCGCCCGAGCGTATCCGCTCATGGTCGTTCGGCGAGATAAAAAAGCCTGAAACCATCAATTACCGGACGTTCAAACCCGAGCGCGACGGCCTATTCTGTGCGCGCATCTTCGGTCCGATCAAGGACTATGAGTGCCTGTGCGGCAAGTACAAGCGCATGAAGTACAAGGGGATCGTTTGCGAAAAGTGCGGCGTCGAGGTCACCGTCTCGAAGGTCCGCCGCGAGCGGATGGGACATATCGAACTCGCCGCTCCTGTCGCGCACATCTGGTTCTTGAAATCGCTGCCGTCGCGTATTGGCACCCTCCTCGATATGCCGCTCAAGAACCTCGAGCGTGTCCTATATTTCGAGCAGTATGTTGTCCTCGAACAGGGGACACTCGACGGTGATGATGTCCGCAAGCTGCTTGGCTGGGGGACGCCCGACAAGAAGTGGAACAAGTTCGCGCTCCTGACCGAGGACGAGTTCGTCACACTCCAGGACGAGTATGGTGAAGACAGTTTCATCGCCGGCATCGGAGCCGAGGCGATCCGCAGGTTGCTCGAAGATATTGACGCACCCGCTGAATATGCCGCGCTCGAGGAAGAGCTGCGGACGACCAAGTCGGAACTGAAGCCCAAGAAGATCATCAAGCGGATGAAGGTGCTCGAACACTTCATTCCCCAGACCGATCCCGAGGGCAACGTCACTGCGCCGATCAATCGGCCGGAGTGGATGGTGCTCAACGTCGTTCCCGTGATTCCGCCTGAACTGCGTCCGCTCGTCCCGCTCGACGGTGGCCGCTTCGCGACGTCGGATCTCAACGACCTGTATCGCCGCGTCATAAACCGCAACAACCGGCTCAAGCGCCTGATCGAACTGCGCGCGCCTGACATCATCGTCCGCAACGAGAAGCGGATGCTGCAGGAGGCGGTCGACGCGCTGTTCGACAATGGCCGTCGTGGGCGGACGATCACGGGGGCGAATAAGCGCCCGCTGAAGTCGCTATCCGACATGCTTAAGGGTAAGCAGGGACGCTTCCGCCAGAACCTGCTCGGCAAGCGCGTCGATTATTCGGGGCGGTCTGTCATCGTCACCGGACCCGAGCTTAAGCTTCACCAGTGCGGTCTGCCGAAGAAGATGGCACTCGAACTGTTCAAGCCATTCATCTACTCGCGACTCGATGCCAAGGGTCTGTCGATGACCCTCAAGCAGGCGAAGAAGTGGGTCGAGAAGGAGCGTAAGGAAGTCTGGGACATCCTCGACGAGGTGATCCGCGAGCATCCCGTTCTGCTCAACCGCGCGCCGACGCTGCACCGTTTGGGCATACAGGCGTTCGAGCCGGTGCTGATCGAGGGCAAGGCGATCCAGCTCCACCCCCTCGTCTGCTCGGCGTTCAACGCCGACTTCGACGGTGACCAGATGGCCGTCCACGTGCCGCTGAGCCTTGAGGCGCAGCTGGAAGCGCGCGTCTTGATGATGTCGACAAACAACATTCTCAGCCCCGCGAATGGCAAGCCAATCATCGTCCCGTCGCAGGACATGGTGCTCGGGCTCTATTACCTGTCGATGGACCGCGAGGGCGAGCCGGGCGCCGGCATGGCGTTCGCCAATATGGCCGAAGTCCATCAGGCGCTCCACGCCAAGGCGGTGACGCTCCACTCGAAGATCACCGCGCGGGTCGAAACGACCGACGAGGATGGCAAGATGGTCCTCCGTCGCGTCGTCACGACGCCAGGCCGGATGCTGCTCGGCGAGACGCTGCCGAAGAGCCACAAGGTCCCGTTCGAGGTCATCAACCGGCTGCTGATCAAGAAGGATCTCGCCGACGTTATCGACATCGTCTACCGCCACTGCGGCCAGAAGGAGACGGTGCTGTTCGCCGACGCGATCATGCGGCTG